>JAYUXG010000190.1:0-11298 GCA_043753125.1 Saprospirales bacterium
CCTTCAAGCGGACCCCAGGAAGCAGGATTGAGCAGGCGTTCCTTGCCAGGGGCCTGTAGCCAACCGCTGTTGTGGATGCCGGGCAGGGGATCAGGCTGCTTGCCGATTTGCGGATTTTCGCCCCAACAATCGTCGAAAAAGACGAAAACTACCTTGATGCGGTGCATCTCTACCAGATCGAGAAAAACGTGGATGCGCTCCTTGAACCCCTCAGCATCAGTCTCCCAAGCAAGATTGTGGAGATAGACACGCACGGTGTTCATACCCAGGCTTTCGGCCAACGACAATTCCCGATGAATAATGGCGGGGTCAAAAGTGTCGGCTTGCCACATTTCCAGCTCATTGATGGCGTTGCTGGGAATGAAATTGCAACCAACTGCCCATTTCTGTTGGGCATACCAAGTAGCGGCCCGCTCAACGGGCCAAATTCGAGATGTCTGCACAGTAGAGACCATGAAAAAAAAGGTGAATTGAATCGGGAAACACGGTTCTGGAAGTTCAAAAACCGTTCTTAAAAGAAAGACGGCAGTGGATTAAAAGGTAACGCACAACTTAGAGTCAAACGTAGGGAAATTTTTGAAATGTCCTCCTAATTTAAATAATCGGATTATTTGTTACTAAACATTGACAAAGGCCTTACAAAGATTTGGCAAACCAGCCGATCGTCAAAACAGAAGATATGCTCTCAATCCTGCAAGAAACAAGCCAACTACCATTTCCGTACGTTAATATGATAGTTAAAAAAATATTATTTTTTTGTCCTATTCCCTGAATCCCCGTGTTCGTAGGTCAATAATTGACATTAAGTTGAGTGCAAGACCTGAACTTATTACCAACTTTGGGCTTCTCTATCAGTCCACATCCTACCATGTACGTTACTAAAGTTCATACCTGCACGGGCCATCGGTCGGCATTGTACGCCTTGGCTCCGGGTCGCGACGAACGCCATTTTCTGAGCGCGGGCGGCGATGGCTGGGTCGTGGAATGGTCGCTGGACGATCCCGAGACTGGCCACTTGCTGGCTTCGGTGGAGACCCAAGTGTTCTCCCTGCTCCACCTGCCGGAACGCAACCTGCTAGTGGCCGGCAATATGAATGGTGGCGTACATTGGATCGATTGGAACGACCCATCGCGGACCCGCAACGTGCAGCACCACCGCCAAGGCGTGTACGATCTGGTGGTAGTGGGGGAGTGGCTGTACAGTGCCGGTGGTGACGGACTGCTCACCCGCTGGTCGGTTGCGGAAGGTCGCACAGTAGAAAGCGTGCAGCTGTCCAACCGACCCCTCCGTGCGTTGGCCTATTCCCCATTGCGGCAAGAGTTGGCGGTGGGGGCCAGCGATGGCAGCATTTATTTACTGGACGAAGCCACGTTGGCGGTGCGCCGCATCTTAGCGAATGCCCACTTGCCATCGGCGTTTACGGTGGTGTATTCGCCAGATCAAAAAAAGCTGCTGAGCGGTGGGCGCGACGCGCTGCTGCGGGTCTGGGATTTGGAACAGGAGGCTCCACTGCTGCTGGAAATGCCCGCGCACCGTTTCACGCTCAATCATTTGGTTTTCTCGCCCGATGCGCAGCTCTTTGCTACTGCCAGCCGCGACAAAACCTTTAAAATCTGGGATAGCCTTACCTGCGAGCTGCTAAAAGTGGTGGATACGTTGCGCTATGGCGGCCATATCAATTCGGTCAATCGGCTGCTTTGGCTGCCGGGCTGTTTGGTCACGGCCAGCGATGACCGCACGGCCATGATTTGGGAGGTGAAAATTTAGTCCTTCGGCTGCTCCCTCAATATTTCCACATCGAAGCCCAGTTCGCGGAGTTTTTCCTGGCTCAACTCTTCCAGATTTTTGATTTCCAGCACTTTGCCTTCTTTATTTTTGAAAGTTAAAATGATGTTCTCCCGGCTATCCACGTTTTGCTGGGCGGTTTGTGCCCTGGCCGTCATCTCGTCGGCGCGTTGAATGGCGGGGTGGAGTTGATCCAGCGCAGTGCGTTCGCGCTCTTGGGCTTCCCGGAGTTCACGCTGCATTTCCTCGGTTTTTACAATATTATCGCCAAGTGTCTTCTTGAGGTCTTCCACTTGGGCCTTGGCGGCGGCCACTTCACTGGCGCGGCCTTTTCGTTCTTCCTCGGCACGTTGTGCTTCCAGCTGGGCGCGTTCGGCTTTTTCGCGGCGGGCCAGTTCTTCGCTGTTGATCAGGTCATTGCAATTTTGCAACGAGAGCAACTTTTCCAGGCTCACCAAGTCCACCGAAACTACATAGTCCAACTTGAACTGGTCAGAGCTACTGAACACCTCGCCGCCCGCGCTGAACACGACACCGCTCACTTCGGTGTCCCCACTGACTTTCTGAAAAGCACGAGTATAGACAGTAGTGAGTTTGGCAGAACGTACGTAGTAGGTTTTTTGGCGCGTCGCGGGATTGACATTGGTCGAAGCGCGGCAAATTTCCACGTAGGGAATGTAGTCCTCTGGCAAAAACGCAGAGCCGACATCGGTGACAATCAGTTCGTTGATCACGTCTTTTTCGATCTTGGTAGAGGCAATGCTATAGGCCCCGTTGAACTTGAACTTCGAGTCGATTTTGGCACTATAGATCACGTCGGAGGTAGCAGTCGTCACCACTGGCGGTTTATCCTGCCGCACGAAGCGGGTCAGCACCGAGGTCTTATTGTCTTCAATGAGAATCATCGCGCCCACCAACTGGTCGATTTTGCCTACAAAACCAGCCAAGCCCTTGATAAAAGTGCGCTGCTTGTAAGAGGGCGGCAGGTCGAATCCAAGCGCGACGGGCGTCAATTTTATTTTGCGGGAGCTTTGGGCGGCAACAGGATAGAGGAACAGGCTGGCGGTGAGGAGAAGAAAGAGGCGATACGGCATAAAGATTTCAGACGTTGGTAAGGCCCCAAAACGTAAAATTGACGTTGGAATTTTGTACCTGATAATGGCAAGGCTTAATCTGTTTCTCAAAAGCACTTTTATATCTTTGCCCTTGCTGGTTTATCAGTATACGATTGTGCTGACTAAGCCCGATCAAATTCAGATTCTCCGATAACCATCAATTTCACCTGCCCTGTGTTTATTTCCGGTATACAACAAATCGGCATCGGCGTGGCTGATGTGCAAGCAGCGTTTCGCTGGTATCGCCAAACCTTCGGCATGGATGTACCCATGTTTGAGGAAGCCGCCGTGGCGGGTCTGATGTTGCCCTACACCGGTGGCCAGCCACAGGCCCGGCATGCCATACTCGCGCTGAATATGCAGGGCGGCGGCGGCATGGAGATCTGGCAGTACACCGGCCGGACACCCCAACCACCGGCCTTTCAGCCGAAAATCGGCGACCTCGGCATTTTTGTGGCCAAAATAAAATGCAAGGATGTAACCGTCTGCTTCCATAACCTGCAACAACGCGGCGTACACCTGCTGACCAACCTGCTCCCACGTCCCGATGGACGCGATCATTTTTTCCTGAAAGACCCATGGGGCCTCCCGTTCGAGGTAGTGGGTGCCGACGACTGGTTTGCCACCGATCAGCCCCGGCAGACAGGCGGTATGTATGGGGCAGTAATCGGCGTCACTGACATGGAGCGGTCGAGAAAATTTTACGCCGATGTGTTGGGCTATGACACCGTGGTGTACGACCAAACCGACGATTTCACCGATTGGCATGGCCTGGATGGTGGCTTTGGTCGCTACCGACGGGTGCTGCTGTGCCCTGCCCAACGCCGCGTTGGGCCATTTAGTCGCTTGCTGGGTGATTCGGAGATTGAGTTGGTGCAGGCCCTGGACCGGTCGCCGCGCCCAATCTACGAAAACCGATTTTGGGGTGATCTGGGCTTTATCCACCTGTGTTTCGACATCACTGGTATGGCTGAAATGAAAGCGTTCAGCACCGAACGAGGTCATCCGTTCACGGTGGATAGCAGCGGCAGTTTCGATATGGGCGAGGCGGCGGGCTATTTTGCCTACATCGAAGACCCGGACGGGACGCTCATCGAGTTCGTGGAGACGCACAAAATCCCAATCTTGAAAAAAATAGGCTGGTATTTGGATTTGCGGAAGCGGCGCAATCCGTCTAAGCCATTGCCGGACTGGATGCTGAAGACGTTGGGGTTTGGGCGGTTGAAAGATTAGACACCACCTTTCTAAAAGTTTAAACTTTCAGAAAAGCGGCTGTAGATTGCTCCTTATTAACTGCCTGATTATGAAGTATCTACTGTTCATTTTGTTGGCCACGCTGACTTTTTGCAACCGCTCGCCCAAACCTATCACTTCGGCCGCTGAGCCAACCGTCACGTCTTCTGCTGCCCCTGCTCTACCCGCCGTTGGACCAGTGGCGGGCAAAATGAACGGCCTTACTTTCGTGGCACCTCCCCAGCCGCCCGTGGAGAATCCGATGATGGCGGTCACCTCCATAGGTGCCAACTGGATTGCGGTGGTGCCTTATGCCTTTACCCGTTTGGGGATTCCGGATGTACGCTACGATCCAAAGGGGAAACAGTGGTGGGGCGAACGCCCGGAAGGCGTATGCGAGACCATTCGGACGGCCCATGCAGCCGGACTAAAAGTGATGCTCAAGCCGCAAGTGTACGTACCTCGGGGCTGGTCAGGCAGCCTTGATTTCGATACACCGGAGGATTGGCAAAAATGGGAAACAGCCTACGAACGCTACCTCCTGCCGATGGCCGTGCTGGCCGACAGTATGAAGGTAGACCTGTTTTGCGTCGGGACGGAATTTGCCATCGCCGTCGTAAAACGCCCGGCATTCTGGCAAGCCTTGATCAAAAAAGTGCGCACCCGCTACCACGGCCAAATCACTTATTGTGCGACTTGGTCAGACTACCAAAACACGCCTTTTTGGAAAGAGGTGGATTACATCGGCCTAAGCGCGTATTTCCCGCTGCTGCCCGCTGCTACCCCCGCAGTGGATTCGTTGCGCTACGCTTGGCAGCCCATTCGGGAACAACTGCGCACGTTCAGTGAAAAACACCAAAAGTCTATCTTGTTTACTGAATTTGGCTACCTGAGCGTAGACAGCGCAGGTTGGCGCACTTGGGAACTGGAGCGTGGCGTGGAAAGTCGCCGCATCAACCAATTGGCCCAAGCCAACTGCCTGGAAGCACTGCTGGCCACTTTTCAGGCGGAGCCGTGGTGGGCAGGCGGATTTTTATGGAAATGGTTTCCCAATATGCAGGGCCACGAAGGCTACCCGGAGCGCGACTACACCCCGCAAGGAAAGTCGGGGGAAGGCGTGTTGCGGAAATGGTATGGGGCTGATTAGAATCTATTGCCGCGCTCCAACAGTGAATTTCCCGGTAAAAATAATGGCTTCGTCCTCCCGCCGCTCGAGGATGAAATAGTACAATCCAGGTCGTAAACGTAGTTGTTGTGCCGAAAAGAACGTCCATTGCTGGGTCGCGTTCCTGCGGTTATCAATGGTAGGCAGCAAACGGTGGAGCGGTGCATTGGCAGCAGAGCGATTGGCGTAGATTTTCAAGGCTGACGGATACTGTACGGTACTGGCATCGGCGGGAGCAGTACCCCTAAAATTGATTTTTACCCGTCCATTCTTAGGCGTGAAATCCGCACCCATTGCCGGGCTTTGCATTTCGGCGGAGCCACTCAAAGCATCGCGCACCCGGCTACCCAAACGATTCTCAAGGGCTTGATTTGGCGCAAAAGCTGCCGGATCGACCATGGCAATGGGGGGCGATGTTTTCTCTACAGGCTCGGATGGAGCCTTGCGGATTGCTGGGGAATCAACGGGTTTGATCGGCGGAACAGGACCCTTTATCTCTTCCTGCCTGGTAGGCACGGCACTATGTTCTTGGGTCGGCGAAAAGCCAGAAGGAAGAGATATGCCCAAAAGATATCATACTATGGAAGAAGTTCGTACCATCGCTGCTACCTATGGACTGGACAGCCTCGCCACAGAGGAAAAAAACAGTGGGCTACAGATTATGCCGGAAACAGCGGTGCACGATTATTTTAAACGACAAAAAGTCGCGCTCGAGGCCAGAAAGGAATTCGCATCTTTTAGACAAAGAACCATTTGGGCCAATTCCTTTGAAGATTACATTGCCTTGATTGATTCATTGCCCATTAAGCGGCAAAAAATGATTGATGGGTACGGCGGGCCTGAAAAATGGCCGCAATACATCGATACCGTGCTGAAAACAAAGTGGCGCGTATATCGGCTCAAGGAAGGGGGCGTGGGCTTTGAATACCCGGAAAGGGCCGCCGAGCATCCTGAACGAAACTGGATGAACTAGTCTAGAAGAGGATAGGGCTTTCTCGCTTCGGCAAGAAAGTCCTGGTTTTTTAGAGTAAAGTAGTCGTCGCGCTTCCATTTGGCCTGCCACTGGCCAACATCTCACTGCTCCCAAATGACCTCCATGGGATAATCATAAAAGGTGCTGTCGCATTGAACAACACTATCATCGCATTCGCAATCGGCGGTACAAAATAGGGTACACTGCTCGTCCAATATCGATTCTCCCGTATCGATGTAGCTATCCACCAGCCAGTACAGCGTCCCGCTGGGACGGGCGACCTTGACGATTTTTGCGGCCCAAGGCAATTGTTTAAACTCCTCGAATTTGGCCTCGAGGCATTCGGTGAACATTGGTTCGGCAACTACCGTTGGCTTTTCCTTTTTACAGGCGGGGGCAGCAAAGCAGCAAAACAGGGTCACCAGTACAAATATACTTTTCATGAAAGATGTTTAACCAGAGACGGCGAGGTGGGCGCGAAGGTTGGGTCGTTGCAACTTTAACGTTACGACAAAGCACTGTGGAATACCTTTGCGCCTTATATTGAATGGATTACATTTTTTATTTCCATACTATGGCGGCCAAAATCTCTGTACTACTGCTTCTATTTTCTTTGGAGACCGTCAGGTTAACGGCCCAAACTTGGCTATCGTACCTGGAAAAACCAGCCTTGTCGGGCATCCATATCCATCAGGATTCGGTGAGCAAAATATGCACCATCGTCGCCGGATCGGATGATCTGGTGTCCAGCCCGACCTTTATCTACCAGCTGGATTCCAACGCCCGCATTCTGAATGCGAAAAAAATAGAGGCCTGTGGCAAAAATATCACGTCGTCCGCCTGCTCCAACCACAACCGCACGGTCATCAGCCGCTCTATATTAACCAGTACCGGGCAGCTCACCGCCAATTTGATCTGCTTTGACCGCCGACTGAATGTGCAATGGTCGAGTATCGTGGAGAGCAACCATATCGCCTATGTCAATGCCTCCCGGATCGACGCAGCGGGGAATGTTTTTGTAGTGGGTAATGGCATGACCAGGCCACCTTCCAAAAATTATAGTTTCCTGTGCAAGATAAATGCCCACGGTGAAAAAGGCTGGGAGTTGACTGATTTTGCCAGCAACGATACCGTTGCCTTCTGGCGTTTGGCAGTGGACGACCAGGGCAACACTTACACGATTGGCAGCGTCGGCAAACGAGGTTTGTTGGCCAAAATAAATGCGGGCGGCCATGTAGAGTGGCAACAGACGGTTTACTACCGCGGCGAGACCCGGCTTTCGGCCATTGCCGTCAGCGGCGGGTTTGTGTACGTACTGGGAGCCGACGAAGGCTCCACCTCGGAGGAAGGCAAGGTTTTTATCTCCAAAATGACCGCCACCGGGCAAGCCGTATGGACCACTTTGATGAGCACCGCCGCGCATCGGTTTTCACCCAACCACGCGGCCATCAAGACGACTGCCAATGGCGATATTGTACTGGCCCTCTATGGTTTGAGTGCCAGCCAGCAACGGGCTTGGGCCACCATCCATCTGGATCAGTCAGGACTTGTAGTCCAGTCCACGACCTACCAAAACAACGCGCACGAGTCGCTTCCACGCGACTTATATCTGGGGAAAAATGCTACGGTGACGGGGATTGGTACCCTGACGACCCTGGGCGGGCCAAGCAAATACCCCTTCTTTTTAAAATCCACTTGGCCAGACCTATTGGGGGGCCGCTGTTGTTTTGCCTCTTTCCGGACCATCCAAAAAAGTGTGCAGCTGAACTTGTCGCCTGCCAATATAGATTTTGTCAATCATGTGGTGATCAACTTGGTTGATTTCCCTTTGGTGACCAAGGAGGATGCTTGTATTATTACCCAATTGAAAAATTAGAGAAGCCCAAAAGAATGAATTTGATAATCAACAGGTTACCACCGTTGGCTTCCATAATATAGCCGTGCATTACCCATTGCCGGGGGCTATGTCTTTTATGGCTACGGCATAATCCTGTTGCAGGCCATCAACGGAGCAGGCGATACGCGAACACCCACCATCCTCAATTTCATCTGTTTTTGGATGTTGGAAGTACCGCTGGCCTGGCTGTTGGCACTACACCTCGGCTGGGGACAAACGGGCGTGTATAGTTCCATCGTAATCGCTGAATCTTACCTGGCCTTGGGGGCCATGTGGATTTTCCGCCGGGGGCGTTGGAAGCTGGCCAAAGTGTGATGGGTTTAAATGTGGAGAAGTGGAGAATGTTGAAGGGTAGAGAAAATGTTGAGTGATGAAACCCTTAATTTTGCCTTTGTCGGCAGTTGCCTCCAAAACTTACTCCTTTGGTTATGACATACTGGAATCAAATCAGCGTAGGGTTGGGTATGCTATTGCTCGGTGCGTGCCAGCCGCCCACTCCCGAAGGCCGTTTTGCACAGCTCTCCAAAGGCTGCTGCGAATGCACGGCGCAGCTACTCGAACTAAACCGACAAGCGGCGCAAGCACCGGAAAAAGCGGATTTCAGGGCATTGGAGGTCGAATATCAGCGCACCAAAGAATGCATTGGGACAGTGACCAACAATCTGGGCAAAATCAAGGCCGAGGACTTGCCACAGTTGGAAAAACAACTGCAAGCCACTTGCCCCAGCTTGTCTTCACAGCGCGAACTGTTGCAGGAGCTGGTGGTGCAGTAAAAATAAATGTGCTAATGTGGAAAATGTGCTAATGTAATATACGCAGCAAGTTAAAAATTAGCACATTAGCAAATTGACAAACTAGCACCTTAACAACATGGCTTTAATCGCGCTCGAAGGTATGCGCTTTCATGCATTTCATGGGGTCCACGAGGCCGAACAGACCATCGGGACCGAGTTCGTGGTGGACGTGGTCATCCGCGCAAATATTGCCAAAGCCGCTGCGACCGACAATGTGGCCATGACGGTCAACTATGAAACGGTTTATCAGATTTGCCAGCTGGAAATGCAGAAGCCCCGCCGCTTGCTTGAATCGGTCGTAATGGGCATCATGGAGCGGATGAAACACCAGTTCGCCGAAATGTACGGGCTGCGAGTGCGGGTGCGCAAGCTGAACCCGCCGATGGGTGGCCAAATCGCCGAGAGCTGGGTGGAAGAAGAACTGGAATTTTTGAGCGATTGCCCGCGCTGTAAGCGGAAATTCATCCTCTACAATCCCGGCGACTGCTGGGCGCGTTTCCCCAATCTGCATCCCGCCACCCGCGAAACCCTCGAACGGCAGTTTGGCGGGCGTTGTCTCTGCGATGATTGCTTGAAATTTTATGCAGGGTAAAAACAATTTGCAAAAGGCCAAGTACAGATCGTCATTTTATTCAATGTACCTTTTGTGCATAAGGCGGCTGTGAGAGATTGTTTTTTGTCCTTTTGAAGCACTTACCAACCACCGCACATTCCCCACCATCCATTCCCTACATTCTACCACTCACCGTTTTTCCCTTTCGCGGTGTGCTCGAAGTCGGCAGGTTTGCAGCATCAAAATCAGTTTTTTACTAAAAACACAAGATGATGCATACACTTCGCCTGTTTCTGTTGTCCACTCTTTTCTTCCTGCCCCTCTTCCTGCACGCCCAAACCTCCACAGTGCGCGGCACGGTGCGCGATCAACAATCCGAGACGCCCCTCGTCGGTGCTACGGTTCAAATTCTAAATGCCGACATTTCCCTCTTCCCTCTCGGG
Organism: Saprospirales bacterium; assembly: GCA_043753125.1. Taxonomy (GTDB): domain Bacteria; phylum Bacteroidota; class Bacteroidia; order Chitinophagales; family Saprospiraceae; genus M3007. Next base: position 9,960 of record JAYUXG010000190.1, read on the forward strand.
GGTGGGGTTGGAGCGATGTCCAATGCAGAAGGGTTCTTCGCTTTGAAAAACGTCCCCGTCGGTCGCCAGACCCTGCGCATCAGCTACCTGGGCTACGAAGTCCAGACCGTCCCCAATATCTTGGTCACCGCTGGCAAAGAGGTACAGTTGGACATCCGCCTGGAAGAGTCATTCACCAGCGTGAACGAAGTGGTCATCACTGCCAAAACCGACAAAGATCAGCCCACCAACGAATTGGCTACCATTTCGGCCCGCCAGTTCAACACCGAAGAGGTGCAACGCTACTCCGGTGGACGCAGCGACGTATCGCGACTGGTCGCCAATTTTGCGGGCGTAGCTACCTCCAACGATTCACGCAACGACATTGTGATCCGTGGCAATTCACCCGTCGGCGTATTGTGGCGCATGGAAGGTATCCCGATTCCCAGTCCCAACCACTACTCCACGCTAGGTACCACTGGTGGCCCGGTGTCGGCCCTGAACCCCAACCTGATCGCCAACTCGGACTTCCTGACCGGGGCCTTTCCCGCCGAATATGGCAACGCATTGGCCGGTGTATTCGACATCAACCTGCGTACGGGCAACCGGGAACGCTACGAGTTCACGGGGCAATTGGGGGCTTTCTCTGGCCTCGAAGCGATGGCCGAAGGACCATTGGGCAAAAACAAGAAAGGTTCTTTCGTGGTGGCCGTCCGCAACTCATTTGTGGAACTGGCTTCGGCAGCGGGCCTGAACGTGGGCACCGCGGCTACGCCGAAATATCGGGACGTGAGTTTCAATCTGGACTTCGGCAACGGCAAGGCGGGCAAATGGTCGGTGTTTGGCATTGGGGCCACCAGCACAATTGATTTTCTGGGTGCGGAGATCGATACAACGGACCTTTTTGCCGACCCGAACGAAAATGCCTACGTAGGTTCCCAATTCGGCGTACTCGGTTTGAAAAACAACCTGTTGCTCAATGACCATTCCTATATTCGTTCGGTGGTGAGTGCCTCGTATTCGGGCAACACTTTTCGCAGCGACGATCTCTCGATGACCGAGGACGACGGTAGCCTATTGGAAACCAACGATGTGCGCGACGACCAGATGACCTACCGCCTGTCGTCTTTCTACCACAACAAAATCACCAACCGCCTTACCGTGCGCACCGGCCTGCTGGTGCAACAGCAACAGCTCGACACCCGCGTAGATACCCGCGAAGGACAAGTCGACTTCGATAGCGACGGTCGGCCTGACCGGGTGACGCAGCGGGAGTTTAATGGCGGGTTCAATCTGTCCGAAGCGTATGCCCAGGCACAGTATCGTTTGGCAGAGCGCGTGACGCTGAACGCAGGGGTAC
>JAYUXG010000191.1:0-11291 GCA_043753125.1 Saprospirales bacterium
CAGAAAAAGGCCGCTTTTCCAGGTCGCCACCCAGACCTGCCCCCGGTGATCTTCGGCTATGGCCTTTATTTTATCCACCGTCGAACGCAGCCTGTATCCCTCGCCCAATCGGATCTGCCGGCATTTGGGCTTACCGATATTGAAAAAATTTAGTCCGTAGCCCCAGTCCGACACCCACAGGTTATGTTCGGGGTCGAGGTATAGCCCGTCCAGGGCATTGTCGCTGATGGAGGTCTGGTCACTGGGACGGTGCACGATGCTCCCGGTAAATTTTTTGTCCACCCGGTCGAACCATAGCAGCCCTTTCCCATAGGAACCCAGGGCCAACAACCGGTTGGACAACGGCTCCACCGCCCTAATGACGGTGTTTTCGGCATAAACGACCCGATGGGAATCTTGCGGATTCAGCGCTATCAACCCGAGCTTGGAGGCGATCCAGACCAGGGTGTCACTTTGAATACACAGATCGAATATCACCATCCCCGGTTCCAGCCACCGGGGAGCGGCCAGGTGGCGGTTGGGTAACAAAGGCGCCCGGTACAGTCCGCTGGAATCCCCGTACTGGAAGGCATACACCGCCCGCAGCAGGCCCTCGGCGCTGGTATCGGCTACGCAGCGATCCCCCACGAGGGAGCCGGCCACCTCATATTGCTTAGTTTGAATGTCGAAGCAGTAAATCCGGCCTTTCTCCCCGTAGCCGAGGTGCAGCCACAGGCGACCCGTACGTTCCAGGAAAAAAGCGTAGTAATCCTCGCGGATGGTATCCCCTGTGGCTGGGTCGGTCAGTTGCCAGTGCTCGAAATCATCCGAGCGGCGGCGGTAGCAGTTGAGCGCTTCATAGGTGCAAAACCAGATATTGCCTTCCCGGTCTTCAAACAACGGGCTGATGACGTTTTGCCCGAACATAGCGTGGGGCTTCTGGGCGTGGGGCCGGTACACCCGCACCGTCCGTCCGTCGAAGCGGTTGAGCCCATCCACCGAACTGATCCACACGAAACCCCGGGAATCCCGGAACACGTGGGCGTTGGTGGCTTCGCTCAGGTTTTCGGCCGGGGTGACGCGGTGAAAAAACATGGGGGTGACTTCCTGCGCCGGGAGGTGCGCAGACAGGGAGCAAAAAAAAACCGTCAGACCGATTTCCAGCAAAAAAAGGCTGGGTGAAGACATCAAATTAGCCGCTGATAATGATTTTAGGTTTGGCGGGGACCGTTCGGCAATGGGGTGGACAGGGGATGGGCGAATAGAATCCCTCGCTGCCCGGTTGAACCATACCCGCCGCGTTGACCCCTAACATGACCACCGTGATGGTATTGGTTTCCGGCATCAATCCCAAGGTGACTTTCACGTTTTGTGCGGTGAGGTCATTTAGAAACTGCAGCATCTCCGCTCGGGTGAAAGTAGCTTCCTGGAAATTTTGCTGCAGCCGATTTACCGAGAAAACGGTGTTCTGGTAGGCGTTTCTCATTGCATTAATCTCTGAAACAGGTTTCCTTGCCATAATAGTAGATAGTTGGTTTGCCGTGAATTGAATTTGACAAGCTATATTACGCTACTTTTTGACAGTGTTAACCGACACACACAAAAAATTTATACCAGTCTGGCCAAATCATTTTAGAACCTTTGTCGGAAACCAACATCGACCCTGGCAGCCCGGAAAGCAAATGCGCCGACTTGTAAAATCCCATTTCCCAATTTGCACGTACATTTCGGCAAATCAATCGTCAATATTATGAAACCACCAGTACGTAAAGCCCTCTACGGCGCCCTAATCGTCGTATGCGCCGCCTTTGCGGCGTTTATTTTTATCAATGGCAAGAACAAGCCGACCTTCCCCGAACTCAAGGAGCGCACTGGCGCACTGGCCAAGGCCCCCGAATGGGCCGAGACCAAGGTACGGGTCACTAAACTCCTCACCGAGCTGAAAGCCAAACCCGACGATGCCAAGACCCAGCTCTTGGTAGCCAAAGAATTCATGCAGGAAGGCCGCATGACCGGTGACTACTCCTATTACAACAAAGAGGCCCTCGACCTGATCAACAATGTGCTGGCAAAAGACCCTAAGAACTTTGAGGCCATCTGCTACAAAGCATTGGTCTATCTGTCGCAGCACCGCTTTGCCGAGGGCAAGGAAGTAGCCACGCAGGCCATGCAAATGAACCCTTACAACTCGTTCGTGTACGGCCTGCTGGTGGATGCCAACGTGGAGATGGGCGACTACCCCACGGCAGTGGCCATGGCTGATAAGATGGTCAGTGTTCGCCCGGACATCCGCTCTTACTCGCGGGTATCCTACTTACGGGAGATTCACGGCGATGCACCTGCTTCCATCGAAGCTATTAAGTTAGCAGTATCTGCCGGCTATCCCGGTAATGAAGATACGGAGTGGTCGCGCATGGTGCTGGCCCACCTGTACGAGGACACCAACCAGCCCGACCTAGCCGAGGCACAGTACCACATGGCACTCGAAGAACGCCCGGACTATCCATTTGCATTGGCTGGATTGGGCCGTATCGCCCGCTTCAAAAAAGACTACCCCACCGCTATTCAGCACTTGGAAAGGGCCCGCAGCGTGATGAGCGATGCCTCTTTTTACGAGGAATTGATCGACTTGTACCGGCTGAATAACCAGCCCGACAAGGCCGACGAATGCGCCCGCATCACCGCCGACGCCCTCATGGCCGACAATATTACGGCCAATAGAGAGAAGGACTTGGGCCATTACTCCGACCGTGAACTAGCCGACTTGTACTTGAAAATGGGCAAGATCGACAAAGCCGTGGAACACGCCAGGATCGAGCACCAACGCCGCCCGCAGAACATGGATGCCAGCGAGACCCTCGCTTGGATGCTGTACAAAAAGGGCCAGGTCGCCGAAGCTGCTCCCATCATGGCGACCGCACTGCGCACCAATTCCCAGAATCCCGAGCGGCTGGTGAAAGCAGGTTTGATTATGGTAGCCAATGGCCAACAAGCCGAAGGCAAGGATTTGATTAGTAAGGGATTGGCCCTCAAACCGTACATGGATCAGACGCTGGCGCAGGAGGCTCAAAAGCAAATCAGCGGCTAATCTCCGGCAGAACATGAAAACATCTAAACCTTTTCCTGCTACTCCGTGGCTACTATTGGCTATATTAATAGCCTTGTCCATCCCCACTCATGCCCACACTATCAATTACGAGCTGGCCGCTATGTCCGGCAGTAGCATAGGCTGGATGTACTTGGAACTGGGCTTTACCCATATCATCCCGCTGGGGCTGGATCATATTTTGTTCGTGCTGAGCATTTTCTTCCTTAGCCCGCGCTTATCCACGGTCATTTGGCAGGCTTCGGCTTTCACAGTGGCGCATTCCATTACGCTGGGGCTGGCTATGTATGGCTACATTACGCCGCTCCCGGCGGTGATCGAGCCGATCATCGCGCTGTCTATTTTTTTCGTGGCTATGGAAAATATCCTGGTGCGCGAACTGAAGCCCAGCCGGATTGCCATTGTGTTTTTGTTTGGTCTGATTCACGGCATGGGCTTTGCCGGTGCGCTCTCTTCCTTGGGATTGCCACCGTCCGATTATACCCTGGCCCTGTTGAGTTTCAATGTGGGCGTGGAACTGGGCCAGATCGCCGTTATTCTGCTGGCCTATTGGCTGGTGGGGCGTTGGTTTTCCCATAAGCCCTGGTATCGCCAGCGGGTGGTCGTGCCGATTTCGGTAGCCATTGCGCTGATCGCACTGTTTTGGACGATTGAGCGGACATTTATGTAACGCGGATTAAACAGATTTATAGGCGGATTGCGCGGATTCTTGTAGGTTAGAAATACGGATTTTTACAGATTTGCACGATTTTAAAAAATCTGCTAAAATCCGCGTTTATCTGCGGAGTTCGCGTTCCCGTTTTAAAAATCCGCGCAGTCCGTTTTTCATCCGCGTAATCAGCGTCACCATGTTTACCCTCCGCCGCGCCTTGCTCTCCGAGCTCGACTTCCTCCGCTCTTTCGCCGAGCGCACTTTCCGTGAAACCTACGAAGCCCAAAATGACCCGCAAGCCTTCAACGACTACTGTGCCGAAGCTTTTACCCTGGAAAAAATCCGTTCGGAAATGGAGCACCCGCATTCGGAACACTACTTTGCCTGTCAAGGCGACGAGCGCGTGGCTTTTTTGAAATTTAATTTTGACTGCCACCCGCTGGAAATAGAGAGCCAGCGTACCGTGCAGGTGCAACGGATCTACATTGCCCAGGCTTTTCAAGGCCAGGGATTGGGCCGCCAAATGCTTGATTTTGCACAACAGCACGCTATTATGGCCGGTCTGGATTGGATCTGGCTCAGCGTCTGGCAAAAAAATCCGCCAGCGGTAGCGTTCTACGAGCATTGTGGTTTTGAAATATTCGGCATGGAATGGTTTCCCTTGGACAGCGACCCACAGCCGGACTGGTTGATGCGACGGAAAGTGGAACGCGGATCGCGCGGATAAGAGCGGGTTTTCGCAGATTTTTCCTACATCAATTAATGGAAAATTAGCGAAAATCTGTTTTTTTTCCCTATATTCGCGTCACTTACTTGCCGACGTGTCCATCTTTTGTCTCGCGGCGATGCACCACAGCAATTCGTCCAGAAAACCAGCCGCCCGCTTGTCGGTGTCGGCAGGGTGCAGTGCCCGTCCCTCTTCATCGAAAGCCTCCAGTACTTTGGGTACCGGGAACATAGCGGACACCGTCCAAGCTTTGATCTTCCACAACGAAAATTGCAGCGAGGTAATCACCTGCGTCCCGCCGAACGACCCGTCGGAGACGGTGGAGATCGCAACGGGTTTGCGGTACCATTCGGGGTACAGCAAATCTACCACGTTCTTCAGACTGGCCGGATAGCCGCCGTTGTACTCCGGCGTGACGATGATCACGCCATCGGCCTGTTTGATCTTTTCAGCAAATTCCAGTGCCTGTGCGGACGGGTCAGACTGCTGGTGCAGGCGTTCCTCAAACACCGGGAAGTTGTATTCCTTCAAATCCAGTATTTCCACCGTACCCAGTTGATGATTGGTAATGTAATGCTGGAAGTAGCGGGCTACTCGATGGCTGGCCCGGTTCGTGCGGACACTGGCGGAGATAATAGCGAGGTGTGGCATAAGTTAAACGTTTTTTCCCAGTTTTTCCATCACGTACAGCTTATGGCTGCGCCCAATGGGCAACACCCGATCAGCGATCTCCACTTCGGCGGCAGAAAATGACTCGATCTTGTTCACGGCCACCAAAAAAGAGCGGTGGATGCGCAGGAAATTGTCGGTACGCATTAAATCCTCCAATTCGCCCAGTTGATAGTGGGTGTGGTAGGCTTTGGTCTTCGTTTGGATCGAAACAACATCTTTCAGACTTTCGATAAAGAGAATTTCGTCCAGGTAAATCTTTACGGAACGCTTGTTCACCGTGAAAAAATAATACGGGCGCGGGGGCTTGAGGGTAGGCGCAGCCGGGCGATGGGGCAACAGCAGCTTGTTCACCGCCTTAGTGAAGCGGCTGAATTCAATGGGCTTGAGTAAGTAGTCCGTTACCCGCAGGTCGAAGCCATCCACCGCAAATTCCGGAAAAGCAGAGGTAATGATGACGCGTGGCGGATGCAACAATGCTTTCAGGAATTCCAGTCCGTTTAGTTTGGGCATTTGCACGTCGAGAAAAATGACCTCCACGGGTTGGGTGCGGACCACTTCGAGGGCCTGGATGGCATCGTGGCAGGTGTGGGTCAGGGTCAAAAAGGGCGTCTGACCAATATACTCCGCCATCAGTTCGGCGGCCAAGGGTTCGTCTTCAACAATGATGCAGCGCAAGGGAGTGGACATGAAAAAAAATTCAAAGGGCAACTGGCAAAAAAGCAAAGGGCAAGCGGCCGGTTCTGGTTGACAGAATGCTCCGGCCGTTAGGGCAAGCCCATGAGTGACTACTCTACGTTTGTCATCCTGACGGCTTTGGCGAGGACGACAACAAGGACAGCAAGTGGAAGGCTGCACCAAGGTGCAAGTTCCGGCTTTTCCAGGCAAAGAAAGGGCGTGTTGATCACAAAATCACCCCTAAACGACCATTTTAAAGTCTTTTACAACCATATCAGTCTTTCAACACCCCCAATTCCCGCCCCACTTTCGTAAAAGCGGCCACCGCTTTTTCCAGGTGTTCCGGCTCATGGGCGGCACTGAGCTGCACCCGGATGCGGGCCTTGCCCTGTGCCACTACCGGATAGAAAAAGCCGATGACGTAAATGCCCTCATCCAGCAAGCGACGGGCAAACTCTTGCGCCAGAGGTGCCTCGTATAACATGATTGGCACGATAGGGTGGTCGCCGGGCAGGATGTCGAAACCGGCATCAGTCATGTGCTGGCGGAACCACTTGGTATTGGCCTCCAGTTTGTCGCGAAGGGCCGTGCTGCCACTCAACAGGTCGAACACCTTGATGGAAGCCCCCACAATGGCCGGAGCCAGGGTATTGGAAAACAGGTAGGGCCGCGAACGCTGGCGCAATAGTTCGATTATTTCCCGGCGGGCCGAAGTGAACCCGCCCAAGGCCCCGCCCAAGGCTTTGCCGAGGGTACCGGTGATGATGTCCACCCGGCCCATCACGTGGCGGTACTCGTGGGTGCCACGCCCGGTCTGGCCCAAAAAGCCCGATGCATGGCACTCATCAACGCCCACCATCGCGCCGTAGCGGTCGGCCAGGTCGCAGATCTGGTCCAGTCGGGCGATGGTGCCGTCCATACTAAAGGCTCCATCGGTGAAGATGAGCTTGCGACGTGCCCCGCCAGCATCGGCCTGTTGCAGCATTTCTTCCAGCACCTGCATATTGTTGTGCTTATACCGAAATCGCTTGGCCTTGCACAGGCGGATACCGTCGATGATGGAGGCATGGTTAAGCTCGTCGCTGATGATGGCATCTTCTTCGCCGAGCAGGGGCTCGAACAGGCCCCCGTTGGCGTCGAAAGCAGCAGCGTACAAAATGGTGTCCTCCATACCGAGAAAATCGGCGATGCGGCGTTCGAGCTGTTTGTGGATGTCCTGCGTACCACAGATGAAGCGCACCGACGACATACCGTAGCCGTGGCTGCGGATAGCCTCGATGGCCGCCTCGATCACCGCCGGATGGCTGCTAAGGCCGAGATAGTTGTTTGCACAGAAGTTGAGGACCTCCGATTGGGCGGTCGTGCTGATTACCGGGCCTTGTGGCGTAGTAATGATGCGTTCCTCTTTATACAGCCCAGCCTCGCGGATGCCGGTGATTTCGTTTTGGAGAGCGGACTCGACGTTGGTGAACATGATTTTAATATGCTAATGTGGAAAGTGCCATTGCTTTTTATCGCCGAACACATCGCGTTTGTCATCCTGACGGGAACCGTCCACCCTACGGTGTGCGTCGCGAGGTGTTCCGCAACGTAGACGCTTCCCGTCAGAGCCTATCCCGACAAATCGGGAATGACAAAACTTAGTGCGCCCTAAACATCTGGCGAAGGTAAGGCAGAGGTGGCCAATAAAAAAGAATGGCCCGAAGTGATTGCGCCGAGCCATTTTCTATCATCTTGTTTTGCTGACCCACCGTCCCTTGGTGTCAGCAGCAAAACACGGTCAATCTTTATTTCGTGGTTACCCGTACCGCCGTCCGGCGATTCTCGGCGCGCCCCTCTTCGGTGTCGTTGCTGGCCACTGGGTGCTGTGGGCCATAGCCTTCGGCTTCGATGCGGTTCTTGGCAATGCCCATTTTGACCAGTGCCGCCTTCACCGTCTCGGCGCGGGCTTGCGACAGTTTCATGTTCGCGGCATCTTTGCCTACGTTGTCGGTATAGCCGCCAATCTTGATCTTCACCTTCGGAAAAGCCTTTAGTATTTCGTAGATGTTGGTCAGCTGCTGCGCTGAATATTCCATGTCCAGCTCGGCACTGCCGGTCTTAAAATTCAGGCGATCGAAGTTGAACCATGTGGTCTTGTCTACTGGGCGGCCAGCGTCCTTAATAAAAGTAACCAATTGGTTCTCAATGCCCTGTAGCGCACCTTTCAGGCTGAAACCACCGGGCAGCGTGTCCATGTACATGGTTGGCTTGGGCACCACCGGGGCCGGGGTAGGCACTGGTACTGGCACTGGGGCAGGGGTAGTAGTTTGCACAACAGTTGGTTCGCTTCGGCAACTTTTCATATAATAGATGATGGCGACACCCAGGCCCAATAGCAGTAGCAGCGGCCACAGCCAACGATTGCCGGTGCTGCTTTCGAGCGGCGTGGCGGTCGTGTTGCTGGTACCCACATGGTCTATCCCCAACACAGCACCCAAACCCGCTGGCAACAGGCCCATGATGTTGTTTTGCTCGCTTTTCAGCAGGCTGGACAGGCCGGATAGATTTAGGCCGCCCGTATCGATTCTTTTGTTCAACACGCCCATGATCAACGGGCCGACCAGGCCCAACAGCGACGAAGTAGTGGACGGTTTCACGCCCGCGAAAGAAGAAACGGCGTTGGTCATGGCCGGGACCTTGGAGCCGAACAGCAGGCCGAGCAGCTGGCCAGACAGGTCCCTCGGCTCGTTCTGCGACACGTTGCCCGGGGTGAGCAAGCCGGAAACATTGGTAAGCACCTTGGGATCAAACTTGGAAAGCAGGCTGTAAATGCTGCTCATGGCCCCAGAATCACTGGACTTTTGGACCAAGCCAGCCAAAATGGCCGGTACCAGGCCACCGATGGCCTTGGATATACCGTTTTCTGGTTCATCGTGCAGTTGGGCAGCTTTGGTGAGCAATTCAGGGGTGATATACTCCCGAATGGTCTCGATCAGGTTGGACATTTCGTAAATCGTTTTGAAAAATGGAAAAAAATGGAGAGAAGGGTTGAAAAAGGAGGTCGAGAGAGGGGTCGAAATACCTATATGAATAATTTCACCTCTCTCAAAACGGATACCCCACCGCAATGTTCCAGTTAAAATCGCGTAGTCGGAGATTGGAAAAGCGGTCTGGCACCCAATAACGCCCCAGCTCATCCTGATAAGGTCGGCGAAGCGGCAGCCCGGCATCTACGCGCAGCACGGCGAATGTAATATCCATACGAATGCCAGCACCGGTCCCGATGGCAATATTTTTGTAAGAGTCCCAGCGCAATTCCGCCTCCGGACGTAGCACATCGGGCCGCAAGGTCCAGATATTACCGCCGTCCACGAATACCGCGCCCTTGAAAATATAGAAAATCGGGAAACGTAACTCGCCATTGAACTCAAACCGGAAATCGCCGGCTTGATAAAATGGCCGCACATTACTCAATGAATCGCGGTGCCCGCCCGGCCCCAGTTCCCGAATACGCCAAGCCCGCAGGCTCGACGGCCCACCGACGTAAAATTGCTTGACGTAAGGGGCGGTGCGCGTATCGCCAAAGGGCTGCACCACGCCGCTGCCCACGCGAACCACGCCGGTCAGGTTTTTGCTGAAGTCCCGGGTGTACACCGCTTCCAGGTCGGCACGGAGGTATTTGGAAAATTCCAGATCGCCAATGCGCCATTTCTGTTCACCAAACGGAATGGCCCATAATCGATTGAGAATCAATTGTTCCAAGCCGGAGAGGTCAGTATTCAGCCGAAACAACCAACGTTCGCCGAAGGCATTATTCTTACTGGCGTAGGTATAACTGAACGACCGCAACAAGAAACCGGTGAAAAGTTGTTTACCAAAACTGTTTTCTAGAAATCGGTTTTGCCCAAAAATGGCGCGGAACTGCGAATCCAGCTCTGGCCGCAACACATCAATACCGATGTGGTCAAAAGAATACTGGTGCTCGGGATTGGTGCGGATTTCGTAGCCAAAAGCGGCATTGAACAAGTTGTACCGATAAAAGTCGATCAGCTGCAAGAAGTTGTAATTCAACGCCAGGTGTGCCTTTCCGTCGGTGCGCATCCGCTCGTATAGCGAGTTGCTCACCACCTGCGTGCCGCCGATCTTCAAATCGTGCAGGTTCCGCCAAATACCCAGGTAATCAAAAAAACGTGGGATCAATAGCCCGTTCTGGAGCTTTAATTCCCTCGAAAAAATGGAAAACGGCGGGCGGTCGCGGTTGCCGAGGTCAAACTCCACGTTGCCCTGGGCATTGATCTCCAAATGCTCGGCCCCGCGAAACAGGTTGCGGTTGCGAAAAAGGCCCGACAAGGATGCCCCCAGCAAGCGACCCGACAGCGAACTGGTAGACGAGTTCAGGCCCAGATCGGCCCCGAAAGAAAGGCGCTTGGAAGGCGTGAACGAGATTTCCACGTTGATCTTTTCCGCCTGCAAACTATCCTGATATGGCTTGATAGAGACGAAGCGGAAGAGACCGAGCGCGTTCAGGTCGCGCTGCGTCTTGTCAAAATCTATCTGCCGATACGGCCAGTCGGGCCGAATGGCGATGGCCTGGGCCAAGTGCTTAGGCTTGACCTGGAATACCGGCTCTGCCGAGGCAAAATAAATGCTGTTGATGGTGGTGTCCGAACGAATGGACGACACATCGGGCAGCAGGCTGAACAGCACCGCTACCTGGTTGATGATGTACGTCTTGTGCGGCGTAGAATCGGTCGGGGTCAACACCTGGACCGTCACGTTGACCTTGGTGGTGCTGCTATCACCCTCAAATTCCACGAAATTGGGGACGAAATAAGCGTACCCACGATTTTTCAACTCGGCGGTGATGCGGATTTTTTCGGAATCGAAGGTAGCACCGTCCACTGGGTCGCCGCGCCGCAGCCGGGTATCCTCCGCCGTCAGCAGCAGTATCTGGCGCACCAAACTATCGCGGCTATCGAAGCGCACGGTGTCTATAGTGTACAATGGGCCCAAGCGCAGACGGTAAGTAGTCGCCACCTTGTAGCGACCAATGGAATCCGTTTCGTAATCGCACTCGGCCAGGAAATAGCCGCGCTGGCGCATCTGAATCTTGAAATTGTTCGCCGTCCGCTTGGCCAGTGCCTCTTGGTAGAGGGCCGGTGGCTCGGCGACGGTTTTCTTCATCCAGCGGGTAAATTTCTTGTTCGGGTTGCGGGAATGATACCACCACCACAGCCGCCAAGGCGTGCGCAACGTAAGCAATGGGCGACGATTGGGCTTCAGTTTATAATAAGGCTCCAATGTATAGGTGAGGGCGGAACGCTGGTTATAACTGAGTTTTTTCTCGCTCTGGATGTCCAATTTGTTCTTGACGAGGAGTCGCTCTCCCTTTTCGGTGTCCAGATGATGCGTAACCTTGCAGGCGGCTTGGCCCAGCGCGAGGAGCGCGAGCAAAAGAGTTGGCAGGTGTTTTGAAAAAATGTGTTTCAAAAAATCCA
>JAYUXG010000192.1:0-1828 GCA_043753125.1 Saprospirales bacterium
AGCGTTCTATAACAGATTTCCTCCAGGGTGATGGTGAACTTGTCTACCTCCTCCATCACGTTCACAAAGGCGGCAATATCCGTACTGTACAGCGGCAAAAAATCGCGGAAAGCTTTCCGGCGGGCAAAGCTGATCGTTGAAATATCCTCCACCACCACTTCTTCGTACTGGATCAGGGGCAACTGGTTTTCGGTCCAGGATTTTACGCTTTGGTCAATAAATTCCCGTACTTCATTTTGGGAAAAATACCCCAGCAATTCCCCGGTACTTTTGGTGGACAGCGCAACCAATGTCTCTTCCGGTATGCCCTCAAAATATTTAAGCAGTGGCACGTTTACTTCCCTGGAAATCCGCAGCAGGGCCACGGCGAAATCCTGTAGATGGTGTTCCGCCAGAAATTGTGCGTAAGCAGGTAAATGCCTGAAATATAGTCGATTATCTTTTTCTCTCATTGCTATCATTTTTCCCCTGCACGGCGTTCAATAGAGGTAGTGACATTTAACTAAAAATGCCAACCAATACAACCTTATCCCATAATCAAGCAAGGTGTTTGTTTCGGCAAATGTAGTATTTCCTGCACTGTGTATCCACAGAACGCCAGAATAGGGATGCGTAGCACATGACCAACCTGCCTATTTTTGACCATACCTTTACCCGCCGAAGCCCAGTGAACGGCTTCGGCGTTTAAAAGGCGAAGGATGGGTGCATTTCAAACTGTCACACCCGATCAAACATGGTATGTTTTTGAAACATACCATGTTTTAAAGCAGAACGACAATTTGAAATGCAAGTTCCCAACCCCTCGATTTCTCACCAAATATCAACCTTTTCCACCTACTCAATATGTCAGTTTTGGCCCTTTCCATCCACCAAATCGAGTTTGGCACCCCCGAGTACGACGATGCCGTGCGCCTGCGCCACGACGTGCTGCGTCGTCCATTGGGCCTGGCCTTCACGCCCGAACAACTGGCCACGGAATACGCCCAAGTCCACCTCGCCGCCTATGACGAGGCGGGGCGACTGGTTGGCTATCTCAACCTGACCCCGCTGGATGACGGCACGGTGCAAATGAGACAGGTAGCGGTGGCTCCCGACCAACAAGGGCGGGGTGTGGGTACGGAACTGGTGCATTATTCCGAGTGGCTGGCGCAACAGTTGGGCTTCCAGCGTATCATCCTCCACGCCCGGCAGCCGGCCGTGTCCTTTTATGAACGATTGAACTATCTGGTGGTGGGAGTACCGTTTGAAGAGGTGACGATTCCACATCGGCACATGGAGAAGAACTTGAATCTTTAGATGCTGTAGAACACCACTTTGCGCTGACTATATATTGGCCACCTAAATTACATTGACCAGCTTATTCATCATGGCCAAGCCCAATCCGCTACTCCCCTCCCCCGCCCCCCTTGTGGAAGGCATGGACTACTATTTAGAAAATGGCTATTGGGTGTTCACGGAGCACTTTTTGCGCCAACGCGGCCATTGTTGCGGCAGTGGTTGTCGGCACTGCCCGTACCGGAAAAAATTGAAAGACGATATAAATGACAAAAGGCCCTACTGGTAGAATGATTAACACAAAACCCGGCCCATTGGCTATTCTCCATCCTGTCAAATCCCTACCTTTGCGCCGTTTTTAAAAAATAGGTCCAGCAATGTTATCAGTGAACAATGTGTCCGTGCAATTCGGAAAGCGTGTGCTTTTCGACGACGTCAATCTTAAGTTTGTAAAAGGCAATTGTTACGGCGTGATCGGCGCAAACGGTGCCGGCAAATCTACCTTCCTGAAAGTGCTGTCCGGCGAGATAGAAAGCACCCGGGGCAGCCTGGA
>JAYUXG010000193.1:0-1827 GCA_043753125.1 Saprospirales bacterium
AGTTGGCGTTTGAAATCCTGCTGCTGTTCGTCCGGGTAGCTGAAAAATTCCTCAAATTGGTCGAAGATTAAGACAATCGTGGCGGTAGCCCCGAGGTTGGCAAATTTTAGCTGCGACCAGAGCGTCTCCGGCACGCCTTGGATAAATTTGATCGGTTCCGGGCGGTGGCTTTCCAGGGCCTGAGCAGCGTGGAAAATGAATTTCTGCATTAGGCTATCCTGTCCGCCGAAAGCATTGAAGCGTACCTGTACGGGGCAATAACGCCGTTTGCCCCGCGCACTTTCCGCATCGAGCCGGGGCAAGATGCCGGCGTTGAGCAGCGAGGACTTGCCGTAGCCGGATTTGCCGAACAAAACGACCAGCCGTTCCAGTAAAATGAGATCGAACAGGCGGTCGATCTCTTCATCGCGCCCAAAAAACAGGTTGGCCTGTTCTTTCTGGAAAGGCTGTACGCCCGGATAGCGGTTGATCGGTTTCATTGCAGGTGTAAAACTATTTAGAAAGGGAAGTATTCCGCAGCCAAACCACAGCAAGCGGAGGTTTAGCAGGGGACTGCGGACGGTGCCTCCCAAGATGGGAAGGAGGGTTTCTGCCCGCAAGATAAGGCGCAGCGCACTACAATATAGTGGGGAGTGCCGACCCTTGTTTCGTACCCTTATTCTGTTTTTATAATCTTTCCTTTTGCCAGGATATTTTTTGAATAAAGAACATAATAATAAGCCCTACTTTTTAAACCAGTTATATCTATCTCGCTTTTGGATTGATGAATTAATCTGGAATAAACCTTTCGCCCCAGCAAGTCAAAAATATCCAGTTGCAGCGGCTCGCCAGCGATACTGGGAACACTTAGCCATAAGGTTCCGCTGGTGGGATTGGGATACACTTTTATTTCCCTACTCTCTCCCTTTACCACCTTCACCCCCACCGTTTCACAGGTATCACTCTCCGACCAGTGCTTGTAGTGCGGCATATTCACCATGGTATAAGTATTTAAAGTGGGCATTTTTACCGCGTATTGCTGCAAATCGCAGGCCAGGCCATAACAGTTGGGCCGATGGATGGTATGCAGGTAAGCATTCTGCGAATTACTCGCTATGTAGATCTTGCCGTCCGGGGCCAATCTGGCGGCAATGAAACGGGCCTTATACCCCATATCGGGGGGCGCGGTCACCGTGTCGATCAGGATTCGGCTGGCCGATACATCGCTGGCCCATAGGTCGAATTGCCACAAACGCCGGGTGGCGCAGGCGTAGAAAAAGCGGGAGTTGGATGAAAAAGCCCCGCCGGCCCAGTAGAAGGTGTCCTGCCCAAAATCAATGTGCAGGGGATGGAAGAACAGGCCCGTGCTGTCGTCAAAATCAAAAATATTCAGCCCGTAGAAGTAGTTGAAACGGGCGTATTGCAGGCTATTGGGGGAAAAAACGGCTTGACCAGTTGGATCTTCATCTCCCCAGATATGACCAACGCACTGTTTGAACACCGTATCGATGCCATTTTCGGTAAGCAGCAGGGTGTAATAGCAGTTGGAGTGCGATTCGGGCATCACGATCCACCAGTCTTGGCTATTGGCGTGTCGTTGGGCCTGAATCAGGCCCCTGGCCAGCGTATCCTGCACCACGACCTGGTTTTTTTGCACCACCGCGCCCCGGCCATTGTCGAGCTGCATATCGATTATGGCGTAGTACAGCGTCAACGGGGCCAAAGGGAAATACAGTCCACTTGGGTATTCATATGTTGACTGAAAGTCCGTATAAAAAAGGTAGTAGAGGTGGTCACTATTGGGCTTGGGTAGAGCGATAATGCCCTGAGTGATTGGGTTCCCCCCCC
>JAYUXG010000194.1:0-4701 GCA_043753125.1 Saprospirales bacterium
AACGCCACATTTTCCAGTGCAATTCTCACAACGTCCCGCTTTTCCCGGCGGGACGTTGCTATTTTTGCGGCCACAGAAACGGGGTTTTTATGAAAAATATAGGCGTTCGCTACGGACTGCTCGGTGGGGCGGCGGTCATTTTTTACTTCCTGCTGCTCTACATGGTGCGCAAAGACCTGTTTCTAAGTCCGTGGCTCCAATGGGCGTCGCTGCTCATCTACCTGGGTTGTATGTATCGCGCTACGAAAGAGGATGGCGTCCTGCACGGTTACCAACGCGATTTCCGAATGATGGTGCGCGCCCCGTTCGTTGTATTTCTATTGATCAATATCGCTTATTGGCTGTTCTACTACGCCTTGCACCTCACCGATCCGGAGTTGCTGCGAATGGAAACGGCGTTGGACTTAACCTTCAAAAAGCAGCAATTGACCGCTGGGCTGGGCGATCCGCAAGAGGCCAACCAACTGCGCGAACAAATCTTGGCCTTGGAAAAGCAGGCTATCCAGCCGTTGGTGCAGCCGTTGGGTCCTATTTTGTTCCGCTTGGCCATCGGTTCCATCGGTGGTTTTCTCTTGGCAGCAGGCGTGACCGCTCTAGTGCGGTCGGGCGTGGCCGAAGAAAATCGATAACCAATCAACTAATAAACCACACCCATGGCACGCCTTCCCATCGGCATTGACGATATGGCCTTTTATACGCCAAAACTCTACCTCGATATCCGCACCTTGGCCGAGGCCCGCAGTATTTCCTACGAAAAACTTGCGTATGGCCTGGGGTTGCGCAAAATGTCCCTGCCCGACGTGCACGAGGATGCGGCCACCATGGCCGCCGAGGCCATCGCTGAGCTCATCGTGCGCAATGACCTCGATCCCCGTGCCATTGGGCGCATCTACCTCGGCACCGAAAGTGCGCTGGACGGGGCCAAACCCACCGCCACCTACGCCGTCGGTATGGTGGAGCAGCAGCTCGCCGACCGCCACGGACCAGATAGTTTCCGCCATTGCGATGTGGTGGACCTGACCTTTGCCTGCATTGGAGCCGTGGATGCCCTGCAAACCACCCTCGACTGGGTGGCCGCCGACCCCCGCCGCATCGGCATCGTGGTGGCCAGCGACATCGCCAAGTACGAGCTGCACTCCACCGGCGAGTACACCCAGGGAGCGGGGGCCGTGGCCATGCTGGTACGCGCCCAGCCGCGCCTACTTCAGCTGCTTCCCCTCTATGGCGTGGCAATGGAGAGCGTACACGATTTCTACAAACCGCGCCGCGAACGCTTCACCGAAACACCGGTGTTCGACGGCCAATACTCCAACCAATGTTACCAACAGCGCATGGTCGAGGCCCTGGCCGATTTTCGGCGGCAGGCCGTGCAAGGCAGGTTGTTTCGCGAGCATAAGTACGCTGCCCTGAGCGAGCGCTGGGCCAGGATGCTCTTTCATTTGCCCTACGCTTTTCACGCCAAGCGGATGTACGTGGAGCAGTTTGTCCAGGAAAGAAAAAACAAGGGTATGTGGGAAAAAGACCTGGCCCTCTATGGGTTCCCACAGTTGGAAACCATGCGCTTTGAGGACCAAAAGACCTATGAAAAAGCCTACGCGGGCCTGCTCAAAGCCGTCAGCGAATCAGCCCTATACCAGAAATTTGTGGCCGAAAAACTCGAAAAACCACAACGCGCCAGCCAGGAAACCGGCAACCTCTACACCGCCTCCATCTTCCTCGCCCTGATGAGTAGCCTCGAATGCGACTTCGCCGATGGTACCCCGCTGGCGGGCAAACGCCTCGGCTTCGTGGCCTACGGCAGTGGCTCCAAGGCTAAAATCTTCGAGGGCATCGTCCAGCACGGCTGGAAAGCCATCGCCGCCCATTTTCACATCTTCGCCAAACTCCAGAGTCGACAAGCCGTGGACTACGCCCAGTACGAGGCCCTGCACACTGGCCGACAAACCACCTCTATCTCGTCCGAAACTGGACGTTGGGGCCTGCAACGTATTGGTACGGAAGGTGTTACGCTGGGGGCGCGGTATTATGAACCTATAAAAACGTAAGTAATCTGGCTCTGCTGGATAAGACAACTGACTTGGATGGTGATGCCAATAATTCATCATTAACTTCTATCTTTCCGCGCCGCCATTTCCAAACCGAAACTACGTCGCGCCATGCCACTCGCCATACCGCTCGCCGATCTTCGTCGCCAATTGCAGGAACAGCTCGTCGAAGACCTTTCCGGTGCATTGAAGCACCTGAAAGACCTGCTCCCCGACTCGGACAAGCGCGACATCGTGCTAAATCTTTTGGCTCGCCTTCACGATGTACAACATACTAACTTGCTCGACATCGTCGCTAACGACGAATTACGCCGCGAATTCAACGCCATTCGCAAGGGTCTTTTAGATCTGTTGCGCGAGCTGGCCGACAACGATTTCGACGCGGAGGCTGTGGCCCGCGCCAAGGCAAAGATTGGCAGTGGCCCACCTACCCCTAAAGAAGGCCGCGTACTGTACCGCATTCCCCACGTGATGCCGATGGAAGAGGAAACCAAGTGCGTGGTTCGCATTGCGGTGGAAGAGGCGGACATCCGCCAACGCATTGTCATGGACCAGCACGTAGTCGTAGAAGTGCTGCCGCGCGTGTCCGATTGTATGTATGCCGAGGTCGCCGACCCCAGCGCGGGCCGGGTGTTCTGCATCCGTAGCACCAGCGATCCCATCCAGTTGGTCGAGGATCGGGGCTATACCGAATGGTTTTTCTACGTAGAACCGTTGCGTCCAGGCAACTGGCCGTTGGATATAAAAGTGGCTGTCATTGAACTGGTGAATGGGCAGGAACGCAAGAAGTCCTTTGTATTTTCCGAGACGGTGGAGATCGTCGCCGAGCCGCAGACTGCTCTGCCCGAAACACCTTTTAAAACCGCTGGCTACGCGCTGCCTTTTCCCACCCCGGCTTCCAATACGACTGCTACCAAGGCCGCCGAGGCTTATCCGCCCACGCCCGGCTCGGCCGGTTCCGTAGGGACAGAGGAATGGTCGCCCAGCGTGCCACCCAGTGCCGAGCCGCCCGCACCAGAGCTGCCTCCAGCCGTCTTCCCCACTACTCGTTCCTCGAATAAAGGTTTACGGGCTTTGGCGGTTTTCCTGGCCTTTTTGGTGGTGGGCAGCACAGCTACTTACGCCCTTACCCCCGCCGATACTTTGGAATGGTGGCAAACGCGCTATTTGGAAAACACCCCACAGGCATATCAGCAATTTATCCGGGAACACGAGCAAAGCAAACACCGTACCAAGGCCGTGAAAGTCTTAAAGGCCTTGGAAATCAAGCATTTGCAAGAGTTGAGAACCGCCCCTACCTCGCTAAACGTGCGCCAATTCTTATTAGATTTTCCCAGCAGCGAACGCCTTTCGGAGATAAAACAAACCTTGGAGAGCCACGCCGAACTGCGAGATGAACTGCTGCTCGTATTGGAAAACGCTTATGTGGAGGTGGTGCGGCAAAATACTTCTGAGCAAACCGTAAACCAGTTTTTGATGGATTTCCCTGAGAGCAGGCGACTGGGCGAGGTAATCCAGTTGGTGGACAAAGACCCCGTTTTGAAAAGGAAGATTTTATTAAACCTGAAACAAGCCAAAATGCGGGGTGACACCTTGCGGAGGTCACCTTTGGAAAATAAGAGAAAAGATTTGGGTAGTTTGAAGAATGGCACATCGTCAGGTGATTCGTCTGCGTTGGCGACATCTATTTCTCAAAATGCACCTGCTGGGCAATCTATTAAATCCACTATGGTCTTTGTAAAAGGTGGTACTTTTACTATGGGCGACCTCTTCGATGAAGGCGAGGACAATGAAAAGCCGATGCATCAAGTCACACTCTCTAATTTTTATATGAGCAAATACGAAGTGACCCAGCGACAGTGGCAACAAATAATGGGTAGTAATCCCGCTAGTTTTCACTGCGATGATTGCCCAGTGGAAAATGTCAATTGGGAGTACATACAAATATTTTTGAAAAAACTCAATGCTACCCTGCCAGCGGGACAAAAACCCTACCGTCTGCCCACCGAGGCCGAGTGGGAGTACGCAGCCCGCGAAGGAGACAAAAAAGTACGCTTTGGCAATGGTCAGGACCAAGCCGACCCAACTAGGATTAACTTTAATGGCTTAGCGAAATTTAAAAGAGCCTATTCGTTAGCCGGAACCTACCGCGAAAGGACTGTGGCGGTAGGCAGTCTGCGCAGCCCTAATACGCTTGGATTACATGATATGAGCGGGAATGTATCAGAGTGGTGCAGCGATTGGTATAACGCAGACTATTACAAAAGCAGTCCCGCCTCTAATCCTCCTGGCCCTCCATCTGGCTCCTACCGCGTTGTTCGCGGCGGGTCGTGGGGCAACGACCCGCAGTATTGCCGAGTGGCATATCGCCACTCCCTTACACCCGTTGCTCGCGGCAATATTGTCGGTTTTCGGCTGGCCAAGACTTTTTAACCCTTTGGTACTTTTACCCTTTTCTTTTTTTTACCGTTCTGACGTAGCCATGGGACATAGTGAAACCAAGATTTACAGGATTTAAAAGGATTAGCCAGGATTTTCCGTGGGTTGTTTTATCCTTTTAAATCCTTTTTTTATCCAGAAAATCCTGACTCTATCTCCCTCGCCGTGGGGTAAGAACTAAGATTAACAGGATTTTGAAAAGGACCGGATACGATGT
>JAYUXG010000195.1:0-11263 GCA_043753125.1 Saprospirales bacterium
CGTCGAACACGTAGCCCTCCAGTCCTCCGGCAGTGCGCACCCTTACCCAGAAGCCCCGGATGTTGTAGCCCTTGAATTCAAGTACGCCGTGCGGCACCTTTTTGAAGTTTTCCTTCATTACCGTTAAATTTTCGCCCAATACAATGGTACCGATTTTCTGGCCCTTCGGGCTGGCGGTTTCGCGCAAAACAAGGCCGCTGGATGCCAGCACGTACAATTGGTCGCCAACGCTATAATTAGCAATGCAAAAACCAGCGACAGGCAGTAACAGGACTAGCAGGAGTATAGAAATATGTTTGTTCATGGAAAAAATGCGTCAGAATTATGAGTTATGAAATATGCTCACCGTATCAACCGATAGCAGTGGTGAATACGTGCATCCGTAAAATCGTTCGGAATAGTTTGTTTGGTAATGTCTTTTATATCGGCAGCGCGAATACCCTCCGCTTCGAGTTTGAATTTCCGGAAATTAGTGGAAAACAGCACCGTGCCGCCCGGTACGGTCAGGCCCAAGATTCGGTTGAGCATCCAAGCGTGATCGCGCTGCACCTCGAATATATTTACCATGCGCTTGCTGTTGGAAAACGTGGGCGGATCTACTACCACCAGATCGAACTGTTCTGACAAAGGTTGCCCAAGCCATTGCATGATGTCCGCCTGCACCAGACTATGGGCAGGCCCGGCGTGACCATTCAACGCCAGGTTGCGGTCGGCCCATTGCAGATAAGTGTTGGACATATCGACCGTGACTGTGCTGACCGCTCCCCCGGCGGCGGCGTATACCGAGAAACCACCCGTGTAGGCAAAAAGGTTGAGTACCCGTTTCCCGGCGGCCTCCGTTCGCACCAATTGCCGGGTGTCGCGATGGTCGAGGAACAGGCCCACGTCCAGATAGTCGGAGGGATTGATGATAAAACGCAGGCCGTTTTCGCGCACGATGTATTCTGCACCAGCGCGGGAAAAACGTTCATATTGGCGCAGCCCCGACTGTCGCTGGCGGAATTTCAAGTAGATCAATTTTGGCGAAATATCCAGCACTTGCCCAATTACGGCCAGGCAGCCTTCCAGCCAGGCCACGTGTTCGTCCGGCTCCATACCATGCGGGCGGGCGTACTCGGCCACGTGAGCGATGTTCTCGTAGACATCGATGGCCAACGGGAAGTCCGGCATATCGTCGTCGTACACCCGGTAACAGGTGATGCCTTGCTTCCGTGCCCATTTGCCGATGTGGCGGTGTACTTTGGTCAGCCGGTTGGCAAAAGCCTCAAATTTGGGATGCTGTTCCATGTGCGGCGCAAGAACGGGATTTTTTGACGCGAATTATGCGAATCAGGGCAGGTTTTTGGTTGGTAGGGATTGATTTTGCCGGATTTTTACTGGCGAGGCGGCTCATAAGTTGCCGTAGTTTTGCCGCCGTTTTTCAGTAGCCATCTTCCGCCGCCATGTTTTTGATCCGCTCCCTCACTGCCTTCTTCCAACGACCCAACAGTCGGGCCGTTGGATTGATATTTACCGCCGATGGCCTGTTTTACGGCTCGTGGTCGGCCCTGATCCCCTATATCAAGACCAAGTTCAACTTAGACCCGGCGGAACTGGGTGCCCTGCTTTTCTGCTTGCCGATGGGAGTTACGGTGGCCAACGTATTGGGGGCCTGGCTCATCCGCCACTATGGGATGCGGCACACGACCATGCTCTCCCTCTTTATCACCGCACCCTGTTTTCTGCTGCCCATCATCGTCCCCAACCTGATGCTGTTGGCCATCAGCCTTTTCGTGTGCGGGTTATTTTTTTCCGTCCTCAACGTGGCCATGAACACCTGCGCCACCGCTATTGAGCGAGGCGAAGGTGTGCGCATCATGTCATCCTGTCATGGTATGTGGTCAATAGGGGCCATGGTGGGGTCGGCACTGGCGGGTACGGTGACCGGCCTGGGCGTGGAGCCACGATGGTACATGGGCAGCGTAGTGCTTGCTATCATCGGGGTCGGGGCGGCGGTGCGCGTGCCGATCATGCGCATCCCGGAGGATAAACCGTCCCTACAAAGCGAGGGTGCTTCCTTTGTTTGGCCCAACCGCTTGCTTTGGGGCCTCATTGTGCTGAGCCTGTGCACTAACCTGGCGGAAGGCACCATGGCTGACTGGGCGGCGGTGTATATGCGCGACATTGTACAGGCTGCTCCCTGGCTCACCGGCTGGGGATTTGCCGCCTACGCTTTCTGGATGGCCACGGGGCGGCTCACCGGCGATGCCCTGCTGGTGCGCTACGGTAATCGGCGGGCCTTACAGACCGGTGGCGCAGTGGTGGTCGCCGGGTTGGTGTTGGCGGTGGCATTGCCTTATACTTGGACGACGCTTACGGGCTTTGCTATGGTGGGGGCGGGCGTCTCACTGGGGGCACCGGTGTTGTACAGCAGCGCGGCCCGATTGCCCGGCCTCGCGGCGGGGGTAGGCTTGGCCACTATGAATACCTTTGCAATGGCCGGTTTCTTAGCCGGGCCAGCCATCATTGGTTTTTTGGCCAAGGCAATCGGCTTGCGGGAAGCATTTTTGTTGGTGGCGGGTATGTCCTTATTCTGGTGTTGGAAAGCGGGACGAGCCAAGGGACTGGATGCGGGTTGATATAGAAAAATTATTTGATTTAAGATTGCAGATTACATAATTTAAGATCTTCAATGTCAGTAAACGCGGGAACATCTAAAATCAACAATCATGTAATCTGCATTCGTCAATCAAAACACCTACTCCCCAAAAAACGCTTGCCCTACGCCCTTGCGGAAGGCTTCGTCGCCCACTTGCTGGCGTTGGACATAGTAGTCCTTGGCATCTTCCCCGGCCAGATAGCGCAGTTGGTCTTTGCCATCAGTGGCGGCCTCGTACACGACCTCCGCGATCTGTTCGGCCGTGGAGAAATTGGCGGTTCTTGCTGGGTCGATAAAGACCTCCAACACCTGGCCGACCAGCGCGTCGTAGGCTTCGTGCTGGCCCATATCCAGCGACCGATTGATGAAATCTGTATGGATGCCACCGGGCAACAGGGCAATCAATCCACCAATCGAGGTGGTGGTGATGAACAGGCCACTTTTTTTGGCTCGGAAGTGGGGAATAAAAGCCTGAGTAACCCGGATTACGTCCAGTAGATTGGTGTCGATCTGACGAACCAGCTGTGCGTCGGTGGTGCCTTCCAGCGGACCCGCGAGGCCATAACCCGCGTTGTTGAATACCACATCAATGTCACCTAAAGCAATGGCTTTTTCCACAGTGCTTTTGATCTGCTCAGGCTTGGTAACATCCGATGACAGCAGGGTGATGTTTTTGAGCGCGGACAGTTGCATTGATGAGCATCTGGTTATGGTTGTTTCATCCATTGTACCGATTTGCACCCTTTCATAGGTTATTTAGAATGAATGTTCATTCCAATATTAGATCAAAAAAATAGCAGCCGTGTAGGATGCTTGAAACTACCGAAGGGGATACATATAGTGTTCAATTATTGGCCAAAAACATCACTGTTTGATGGCATCCCAAGCAATACGCAATTGATTATCGATTGAAGACTGGTTTGGTTGTTTATCGGCGAGAAGCATCCATCTGACAAAGCCCGTCAATCCACCGTTGAGAAAATGCAGCAGCTCCTCAAATTCAATTGATTTTATAATACCTTGCTGTTGGCCTTTGGCCACCAATAGAAAGATTAAAGAGATAGACCGTCTACACTACCGGCCTACCAAAATTTCAACAACTGGACTATTCAGGCAGTCCGGTTGTTACCTAATTTTACAGTTCAATTTAGCATAACAATGAAAAAACTGCACTACTACCATTTGGCTGTACAATGGACGGGAAATACTGGGAAAGGAACGAGCGACTACCGGCAATATGACCGTAGCCACACGGTATCAATCGCCCAAAAGGCGGACATTCTAGGTTCCTCCGATCCCTCTTTCCGGGGTGACCAGACCAAACATAATCCGGAAGAACTGTTTGTAGCCTCCTTATCCACTTGCCATATGCTGTGGTATTTACATCTCTGCTCCGAAAATGGCGTAGTCGTCACCGACTATGAAGACCAAGCCAATGGCACCATGCAGGAGACCGAAGATGGTGGCGGGTACTTTACCGAAGTGACCTTACATCCGGTGGTTACGGTGACCGACGAATCCATGTTTGATACGGCCAATGCCTTGCATCATCGGGCTAATGAACTGTGTTTCATTGCCAATTCCTGCAATTTTCCGGTGTACCATAAACCACATTGTAAGACAGAAAACAGTTTAAAAACGCCTGACCAGTAAAAATGGCCCCTTTTACCCTTCATTTAAATGGGAAATTGCAAGTAATCCCTTCCAAAAAATTCTCTCAGCAAGATTTTGATTTTTTTTGTTGGGACATGGCAAATCCGCAATCGAAAACTCAATACCAGACTAGATAATTGTGATGAATGGACGGGGTTTGATGCTACATCGCGTATGCAAAAGATATTGTTGAGTATCGGCAACAACGATGATTTCCAGGCGACCTTCGATGGAAAGCCTTTTGAAGGTATGACGCTCCGGCTGTCGGAAAAAAGCCTGCAACGCAAGTTCTTGCAGCATATCGGCATTCCACCAAAATTGTATTTGCGCATTCAGCGCTTCCAAAATGCGCTGGCGCAAATGCAGCAAGACAAATTTGACCCAATACTTGCGCAAAACGCCTGGACTTTCCTATTGAAAATCAAGCCTATTACTGATGTTTAAAAATGCAGTTTTTTTTGCCACCGTCCTGTTGACCACGCTATTGGCGGGCATTTTTTACGCCTACGCCTGTTCGGTCAATCTTGGCTTGCATCGCTTATCCGATGCCGCCTATTTGTTGGCCATGCAATCCATCAACCGGGCCATTCAGAACCCGGCGTTTTTTGTTTGCTTCATTGGGCCAGTGTTTTTGCTGCCGTGGAATGCTTGGTTGAACAGAAGTAGGGCTACCATTTTCAGGTATTTACTTTTTGCAGCGGCTCTCTATATAGTCGGCGTTTTTGGCGTGACGGTGTTTGGCAATGTACCGCTGAACCAGGCACTGGACGCATTCGACATTGCCCAGGCATCGCCGCAGGAACTGGCAGCGCAACGGACGGCATTCGAGATGCCGTGGAACAACTGGCATTGGGTACGGACAGTAGCGGCAGTGCTTAGCGCGGGGCTGACCTTGGCGGCTGTTTTTGTAGGCCAGCGGAAACTCAGTGTACCTTGAACGTCTGTGTTACTTTCCCGTATTATCTTTTGGTGGGGCAAGTAGTGAGTGACGGAAGGAGGGGCTTATTAAGAAAATGCCGCTCACTTGGTGGCACTACCTGTTTTTTTATGCCAATAGCCATAGCAAACTGATAAATTAACATAGTCACCTCTGCTTTTTACTACGGCAGAGTATTTAATATTTTTAACAACCGCCCGGTAATACCAGTACGAAGTCGTTCGTAATCCAATATTGCCATACAAAGCAAATCGCAGATACGAATGTGCTTTAAGTTTTAACCCCTTGAAGATACCAATTTGCAGGCTAGGATTAATACCATTGAACTTAATTACCTTATCCAGATATATGTTGCCAATGCCTCCCAAAGCAGTAAATCTATCTGGGATATATTCTATATTAACCCCCAGCATAAGACCTTTGCTATAAGGTCGCATATTTTTTCCATAATAATTCCACCTTAATCCAAGGTTTGGGTTACCACCATTACCGCTTTCTTTGGAGGAATATCCTTTCCCTTTTCCCTTTCTTACAATGGCGGCAACAGACTTGCCATTAGTACCAAAATACATCGAGAAATAGGATTTTGCGGTTTCTTGTTTTGAAAACTTACTAAATGATATTCCTATACTTGGCCTAGGAGCAAAATATTGTCGGAAATTAGGACTAATGCCATTCGTATAAATAAACCTGTTAAGGCCCACTACGGTGCCTCCTTCTATTTCAATACTAAAAGTTTGTGCATTTGTTTCTAAATACGACAGTAAAAAAATGCAAAAAAGAAGATTTTTCATTATAAATTATATTCAATACAAAGTGATTGGTTTTGCAATGTGCTGCTAAACCAATCACTTGATGCACTTGTCGTCACTAGGGTTGTATAAGAAATTCACCGCACCTTGAACATCCGCGCAGCTTTCACCGCCAATTGCCAGTTACGGTACAAACGGCGGGCTTCTCCCCGGGCCATGCTGGGTCGGAAAGGGCGTTCGAGCTGCCAATTGGTGGAAATATCGGCCTTATCGCGCCAAAAACCGACCGCCAGCCCGGCCAGGTAGGCCGCACCGAGGGCGGTGGTCTCCTGCACAATGGGGCGTTCTACCTGCACGCCTAGCAAGTCACTTTGGAACTGCATCAGAAAATTATTCTTGACCATGCCGCCATCCACGCGCAGGGCGCGCAGCCGGATGCCGGAGTCTTTCTCCATGACCGACAGCACGTCTTTGGTCTGGTAGGCCACGCTTTCGAGCGTGGCCCGGATGAGGTGCGCCCGGCTGCTGCCCCGCGTCAGTCCAAAAATAGAACCCCGCACCTCCGAGTCCCAATAGGGCGTGCCCAGTCCGACGAAAGCCGGGACAAAAAAGACGCCTTCCGAAGAGGACAGGCTCATGGCGTACCGTTCCGTATCGGCCACGTCGGTAAACAGTTCGACGGTGTCGCGCATCCATTTCACGGCACTGCCCGCTACGAAAATAGAGCCTTCCAATGCATATTCCACCTTGCCATCGATGCCCCAGGCAATGGTGGTGAGCAGGCCATTTTGCGAGGCCACCGCTTGTTCGCCGGTGTTCATGAGCATGAAACAGCCGGTGCCGTAGGTATTCTTGGCTTCACCGGGCTGGAAACAGGCTTGTCCAAACAGGGCGGCTTGTTGATCGCCCGCCATGCCGCTGACTGGTATGAGCCACCCCCCTTCCAAATCTCTACCCAGCAGTTCAGGACGAACGTGGCCATACACGCCACTGCTGTCCATCACTTTGGGCAGCATGGAAGCGGGTATTTCCAGGGCCTGGCATAGCTCGTCGTCCCAGTGCAGCTCGCGGATATTGTAGAGCATGGTGCGCGAGGCGTTGGTATAGTCTGTCGCGTGGACCTGCTCCTGGGTGAGGTTCCACAACACCCAGGTATCGATGGTGCCAAACAACAGGTGGCCCGCCTCGGCATCATAGCGGGCATCCGGCACATGATCGAGGATCCATTTGATCTTGGTGCCGGAGAAATAAGCATCGATCAGCAGCCCGGTCTTGTAGCGTACCGCCGGTTCCAAGCCCTTGGTTTTCAACGCTTCGCAAATATCCATCGTTTGGCGGCTTTGCCACACAATGGCATTATAGACTGGCTTGCCGGTGCGTTTGTCCCACACCACCGTCGTCTCGCGCTGGTTGGTGATGCCGACGGCAGCAATGTCGTTGGGACTGACCTTTTCCAGCACCTCGCGCACCACATTTTGTACCGATTCCCAGATTTCGATGGGGTTGTGCTCCACCCAGCCGGGTTTGGGGAAATACTGCGTAATTTCCTGTTGGGCAGTCACGATGATGTTGCCCTGTTTGTCAAAAACAATAGCGCGGCTGCTGGTGGTGCCTTGGTCGATGGCGAGGATGTATTGCATGGGTGGGTTATTAGTTAATGGTTATTGGTTATTAGGGAGTACTTTGATAACGACATTAAAATCTGGTGTAAGAAATAATTTGTCAACTTCCTCACCCAGTTGTCATTCCGACGTTAGGCGGAATCTACTGTAGGTAATTGATAACCAACCCCCGGCGTAATATAGTATATAGTCGTCATGTTCTTTTTCGTATTTATTAGCCAATCCAATTGTCTTTTCTAAATCAACATTGCCTTTTTCTTTAAATCTAAGTTGTCTTTTTCTATCGGTCGCAATTTTGGGTTTTGGGACTATCTTCTAAATCCAGGTAAGACAATCCTCTATTTCTAATAAAAGCATAGTTCTCTGGCTCGTTACTGATACAAATATTATAATTTTTAATGGTCTCTGCATCGTTTCCAAGATGAGAGTAGCCGATGGCGGCCAAATTATATGCGTCCCGCATCTGACTGTCAAGTTCAATAGCACGATTGGCAAATTCAACTTGTTCGATAAACTGGCCTTGTCGCCACTTTACACACGCGGTAAGATCATAAACTTTGGCAATATTAGGATTTATTTTTATAATATCAAATAATATGGTCAAAGCAAGTTTATGTTTGGCTTGCAAATACAATTGCTGGGCTTGTGTAAAAAGAGAATCTATGTTTGGTGATATTGCTAATAAATTAGGGGTTGATTTATTTAAGTCTTCATCAGTAGGTGATGGAGCAGGTATAATGTCAAAGTTGTTTTCCGGCATGGTTTCGCCAAAATAATCATGCAATACAACAGTTGTTCAATCTTGTACTTGCTCTGTAATTTGTTGAAGGTTCTCAAAACCAGATATAAATTACTGCACTAATTTAATTTCTGTTGAAATAATTATGTTTTCCAAATTACTGACTTCTGCACCTTTGGTCCAGTTATAGGACCCATTTATCAATATCTTATCGTCTAAGATACAAAATTTATGATGCATCAACCTGGGATATTTGGATACTCTGATTATTCCACCTACGTTAATAAGTACCTGAAAATCAATTTTGTTATTACAAAAATTTATTTTATCATCTGATAGAATCAGGTCAATTGTAATTCCAGCACTCACGCGCTCCAAAATCGCCTCGAACAAGATAGTATTGGTAAACCACGCTACTGCCACCTTAATGCTCTTGTTGGCTTTGCGTAAATTTACTAATATTTTTTCTTCTATTTTTGAAAAATATGCTTGTTGTACCATAATTTAACAATTAGAATCTTCAAGACTAAAATATACTCCTTACCCCAACACCCACTCATACACCGCCGCCCCACAAATCCCGCCCAAGATCGGCCCAGCCACCGGAATCCAGGCGTACCCCCAGTCCGAGCCGCCCTTGCCAGGGAGCGGCAGCAGCGCATGGACGATGCGCGGCCCCAGATCGCGGGCGGGGTTGATGGCGTAGCCCGTGGTGCCACCCAGCGACAGACCAATAGCCAATACCAAAGCGCCAATGGCCATTGGGTTGATGCCTTCGGCAAACTCGTTCGCTCCCAGTGCAGAAAGGCCGAAAAGCAGTACAAAGGTGCCGAGGAACTCACCGAAGAAATTGCTGGTGGTATGGCGAATAGCCGGAGCAGTCGAGAACGCCGCGAGTTTGGTGCCTGCGTCCTCCGTACATACCCAGTGCGGTAAATAATGGAGATAGACCAGGCCCGCGCCGATCATTGCGCCGATCATTTGTCCAGCCAAATACACTGGCACGTTGGCCCAGGAAAACTGGCCCGTGGCGGCCAAAGCCAATGTAACCGCCGGGTTGAGGTGGGCCCCGCTCACCTTGCCTGCCGCATACACGCCGAAGGTGACGGCCAAGGCCCAGCCAAAGGTGATGACGATCCAGCCAGCGTTTTCGTTTTTGGTGCCGCGCAGCACTACGCCGGCCACCACACCGTTGCCGAGCAGAATAAGCAGTGCCGTGCCGATCATTTCGGCGAAGAAAGTTTGCATTTCGAGATGGATTTAAAATAAAGGAATGCGGCGAAGAAAGCCAAGATGGGGCGAATGTCCAATTTTTTGCGGAAGAATTCTCCTGCCAATTACTTTACTTTTGGCCGCAGGCGTAAGACTGGTCTTCCAACCCGTCGAGCTGCATCGTCATCCATCGCTCACCTAATTTTTCAACGCATGAAAGCACTCTCCACCTTCTTCTACCAATATGCTTCCTGGCGAACGCTGGGCATTGCCTTTGTTGCTTACATGGTGTTTCCTGCTCTGCTATTGCCCCGTGCCGAGCAGGCCATCAACCAATTCGCCGGTAAAGAAGTAGGGGTTATTGACCTCGGCATCGGCTTCGATCTGGCCAAAATGCGGCAGCAAATCGCCGACTACGGCGATGTGGGCCGGGCCCATTACCGCCGTACGGAACTCACGCTGGACATACTCTATCCGTTGGCCTACACGGTTTTCTTCTCGTTGATCCTCAGCCTGTTGATGCTTGGTCTGCCGCTGGAGAGCAGTCTGCGCCGTTGGAACGTGTTGCCCTTCGTGATGTTGGGATTCGACTATTTGGAGAACATCTTCATTGTCACCATGCTCTCCAACTATCCCGATTGGAGCGACACGACGGCCATGCTATGCGCTGTTTTCCGCTTGCTGAAATGGGTGGCATTCGCCGCAACGGTAGGCTTGATCTTGTTTCTAATTGGGCGGAGACTGTTGCGGCGAGTGGCAGCGGCGTGAGATATATGGTGCCAGTTTCAGTTCATTGCGCCACAAGTTGTGTTCGTAGTGCAAATCGCCCAAAAAAACGTGTTGATCTTTGTTAGTTGTTGCCATGGTTGGAAAATATGTTTAAACTAAATGATCTCTGAACTGCTGCACCAAGATATGATAACTGCGGGCAGATTCAAGCGTCACGGGCGGACTCCAGCCCAACTCTTTGCCCAGCAACTCGGCTACCGCCGGAATGACTTGCTGGGTCGCTTGCCAATCCATCATTTCCAGTCGAATGCGACGGGCCAGAAAATCGCGCGGGGTACAGGCCATTTCGTGCCGTGCCGCGTACACCACCTCCGCATGGAGGAAAGGAAAAGCGGGGTGCAATCGAGCGGCCAAGGCTGGATTGGCCCGCATCAGGTCCCCTACCCGACTTGCCCGGCTGCCGTATTTCTGGTGCAAGTGCTGTGCAACCATTGCGTCCAGGTTATAAGCACTAGCCAACTGTTGCCAGCCATCCGGCGCGAAATCCGCCGCGCCAACCAGCAGATGGCTTGCCGTAGCGCATATAGTAGATTGCCCCAACAACTCGCCGACCACGTCCACGGCATCGCGGGCCATGAGGCGGTAGGTCGTCCACTTGCCACCGAGCAGGCTGAGCAACCCGGAAGCAGTGTCGTGTTCCACCTCATGGTCGCGCAACAGCCGTTTGGTCGATTTTGATTTTTTAGCCGTTGGCAAATGACTGGTTTCCAATACATTCTCCTTAGGCGGGTGGCCAACCAACAGGGGCCGCAAGCCCCCAAAGCCCGATTTTACCAGCCTTTTGTCCAATTTTTCGACCACGAACGGTTGTAAGGTGTCGAGCAGAAAATCCACTTCGGCGGCTTCCAAACGGGGTTCCTGATTTAAGTCCGGGTAGTCATTGTCCGTGGTGCCAAGTAACAGTTGGCCCTCAAAAGGAAT
>JAYUXG010000196.1:0-4682 GCA_043753125.1 Saprospirales bacterium
GGCGGTTATCTCTTTGGCAGTCTTGACAAGGCCTACAAATCCTATGACCTCAACGGCAAAGACGAAAAGGTGCTTTTCAAGAGCAAATACGCCAACCAATGGGTGCCTTCGCCCGATGGCAAATGGCTGGCTTTCAGCGAATTGCATAAGGTGTATGTCTGTGCCATGCCCTTGCCGGGCCAAGCCGTGGACCTGAGTGCCGATACGAAAGCATTCCCCGTGGTGCAAATCGCTCGTGACGCGGGCGTGGCCCTGCACTGGTCGGGCGATAGCAAACGGGTTCATTGGACGCTGGGCGATGAGTACTTCTCTGCCGAACTAAACCAGCGTTTCGCCTTTTTGGAAGGTGCGCCCGATTCGTTGCCACGTTTGGATACCGTGGGCCTGCAGATCGGCCTAACTATCCCAACAGAAGTACCGCCGGGAACGGTGATTTTTGAAAATGCCCGCATCATCACGATGGAAGGCGACCGCGTGATCGAGGGCGGTGCGCTGGTCGTTTATGGGAAC
Source organism: Saprospirales bacterium (assembly GCA_043753125.1). Taxonomy (GTDB): domain Bacteria; phylum Bacteroidota; class Bacteroidia; order Chitinophagales; family Saprospiraceae; genus M3007. Next base: position 511 of record JAYUXG010000196.1, read on the forward strand.
AAAATCGTGTCGGTAGAGACTAAGGAGGAGTATGAAAGCAAAAAAACGAAACGCGCTGCACCAGTCCATATCGTTGATTGTCAGGGCAAAACCGTCATGCCCGGCATCATTGACGTACACGCGCACAGTGGCAACTTCCGCTTCGGCCTCAACCCGCAAAAGCAGTGGGAATACTACGCAAACCTTGCCTATGGCGTCACTACCAGCCACGACCCTTCGGTAAATTCCGAAATGGCGTTCAGCAACGCCGAAATGATCAAAGCGGGCCGCATGATCGGGCCACGGCTGTTTAGCACCGGCACCATTTTATACGGGGCAGAGGGCGATTTCAAGGCCACCATCAATTCGCTGGACGATGCGCGGTCGGCCCTGCGGCGCAGCCAGGCTTGGGGCGCGTTCTCGGTGAAAAGCTACAACCAGCCGCGCCGTGAACAAAATCAGCAGATCATCGCCGCCGCCCGCGAACTGCGGATGGTGGTCGTGCCGGAGGGTGGCTCGTTTTTCGCGCACAACATGGCCCAGATCGTGGATGGCCATACCGGCATCGAACACAATATCCCAGTGGCACCGCTGTACAACGATGTGGTGACGCTGTGGAGCAAGACCAAGGTCCATAATACGCCTACGCTGATCGTCAACTATGGCGCACTGAACGGCGAATTTTATTGGTATCAGCACACCGAGGTGTGGAAGGAACCCAAACTGCGCACTTTTTTTCCACGCCACGTGCTGGACGAGCGCAGTCGCCACCGCACCATGGCCCCCGAGGAAGAGTACGAAAACGGGTACATCCTCGTGTCTAAATCTTGCACCAGACTCCAGAACGCCGGAGTGAATATCAATCTCGGCGCACATGGCCAACTCCAGGGCATGGGCGCGCATTGGGAACTCTGGATGCTGGCCCAAGGTGGCATGAGCAACCTACAGGCCCTCCGTTGTGCTACCCTCAACGGCGCGCGCTACCTCGGCATGGACCGGGAGATCGGCTCGCTCGCCCCCGGTAAGCTCGCCGACCTGATTGTGCTGGATAAAAACCCGCTGGACGACATTCGTAATTCCAACTCGGTGCGCTACACGATGGTGAACGGCCATTTGTACGATGCCGCGACCATGAATGAGGTTGGCAATCACGACCGCAAGCGTACCTCATTCTGGTTTGAAATGCCTGGTTCGCAGATCAATGGCTCTAATATGGGGCGGACATATAACGCGGAGGGGTCGTTTGATGAGCAGTGAGTTGTGGGCGAATTTGCTTACTTTTGTAGAAAAAAATCGCATGGGTACATTAGTAGTTACGCCTGATAATGCAGAAGATTTTGTAACGCAAAAAATTTGAGCCATGTTTGACAACACCATAATCATGGGAATAAACGCACCAAAACCCCACCAGCGCGTAATCGGCAAATTGATGACCGCGCTGGGCCATCTTTTTTATCGCGAGGGGAAAATTCCCTACGAGCCGTTCACCGAAACCATGATCGACGAAGGCAAGACTAGTGCCACGCCCGATATACTACTGTTCGACAATCGTACTGGCATGAACAAAGTTATCATTAAAGTTTCCACCAGCGCGGGCGTACGCAAAGACTTTGATAAACTCGTGGAGCTAGTGCGTGACTATAACGTGGATGAAGGATTTGTCTATAACTATATTGATCATACTTGGCGGAAATATAGCCTGTAGTACGGGGAGGCTACTGAAAGGCTCTCTTTTTCTGACGTTATTGGTTTTGATCTGGACGAGTTTGTGCGATAAATTACGCCTGCCGCGATACATACGAAGCTAAATAACAATAAAAGGCCCACGTCGGAAATCCGACGCGGGCCTTTATTAGTAGCAGCAAACCCCCACATATAAGGACACATTCGAGACGGCGTTTCAAAGGCAGTATTCAATCCCTTTGGGGATCCGAATGCAGCATTTTTTCAATCCCGTCAACATAAGCAATGTCCACATCGGCAATAAGCGCAATCTTTTCCTTGGACAGCTCGCCCAATTGCAGCATACGGATGATGAAGTTGCGAAGAAGCTCGCTAGCTCCCAGCACAATGCCCTTTTCGATACCTCTTTCGATACCCTTTTCGATACCCAGCTCGATACCCTTTTCGATGCCTTCCAAATAAAGGTCGTCCGTTTCTATTTCATAATGCAGTGGCATAGACAATATTTCTTGTTTGGTTTGCGCCTGCAATTTACGCAGACGTGAAAGAATTTGCAACTGCCTTTGATATTTTCCCAAACGCGGCACTCGGCCGATAAGTTTTTGAAGGTGCTGCAAAATCTGCCGGATTACTCTTTCCGGCTGCTCAGCCCCAAAATCGCAGAGAATAGCCAGTACCACCTCCTCCGGCACTTCCGATTGCAAAAACATATCTTTGGGGATTTCCCGCAGACTGACTACCTGAAATTCGAGCCGCAGCCCTTCCATTTCCAGTACATTTTGCAGTATCTTCTGGGGGGGCGCGCTGCCCACATACACCACAATCTGCTTCAAAGGCATACTGTGCTTTTCCAGAAAAAGGGCGTAGTAGAGCAGGTTGCGCCGCCGCATATCCTCGTCGGTGGATTGTATCTCCCAATGCAGGCCATAGTCCATAAGTGGATCGGGATGCACCACTTTTTTTAGGTTGTCCATCTCGCGCTCCACCGTCACTTGAATTTTATCCTTCATATCCTCCAGTCGCGGCAGCTCCAGCCCCAGCACTTTGCGCAAAAGGTGCGGCAACAGGGCCTCGAAATTTTCTTTGAGTATTCGATCGAAGTCGTTGGGCATAAAATTAAGGGGTTGGCGCTTTCGAAGGAGGACTTGCGTGCATCATCAACAACTTCCCGCTCACCAGACTGGGTAGTCCGGCGTGCATCACAAATTCAACAAAAACCCGATCGTGAAATTGGCATCCCAATCGAACACAAACTGCTGGCAACCAGTGCCATCGGCCACCGCTTTGTAGATATTGAGGCCCGATTTCTGCTTGGCACCATCGGCAGTATAGGCACCCGGGGCCTTTAGCACCGTGAAGCGTTCCTTGCCAGAACGACCTTGCTTGGCCAGTTCATAAGGAACCCCGCCGATGATGAAGCACGTGCCGCGCAGATTGGACGGTACTTGGCTGGCTTTGCCCTTCACTTCATTATACACAGTGGCATCGTCCACATTGTTCTGGAAGTACTTTGCACCGGAAGCCTCAATGGCACCGCCGGGCAACCACGAAATTTTGGTATTGCCCGAGCCAATGTCCACCACGAAGGCCTTGTTGTTGTACTGGGGGGGAAGTACCGATTTGAGGGCCAGTTTGGCCTCCTGCTCCGGTGTCACCTCGTTCACGTAGTAGCCCATGCCTTTGAGCAAGGCCGAAATCTTGCTGGTCACGTCCACCTTGCGTGCGCCAGAACTGACGACAAAGTGGATGTCTTTTGGTCCCACACCGTAGCCCAGCATATTGGCGATGTAGTTTTTCAGGCCGCTTTTGATGTCTTGTTCAGAAGCCAGCTTCTCGTACACCAGGCTGGTGCCGAAGTCTGCCTTTTCCAGTTTCCAGTTTTTCTGCCCATCCATACGGATGATGAACGAGTTGAAACCCGTGGCACCCATCTCCACCACACCTTTCAGTTTGCCATTGACCGGCTGCGCCGGGGTGTAATTGAAACTACCAGCGGAGGCAGTATTCGACGACGAGGATGAACTACCCCAGTCGCTGGCGGTGGAGGTAGGCTTGTTCTCCTCAGTTTCCACGGGCCTGTCAGAGGTGCCCAGGTTGCCATTTTGTTCGGTTTGTTCCGGCTTAGTCTTGCCGATATTGGGGAGAAAATACCGGACGCCGAAAAAGACGGCGGCAATGATACCCAGCGTGAGGAGCAGCCGGGAAAAAGTGGTTAATCGTGCCATGTTGAGTCTTAGTTATTTTTAGTAAAATTTGAAAGGGCAGCGACATTGGAAATCCGTCGTACCGGCAGCAAAATTCAGGTGTAGCGGGGATTTATCCGCATACTAATCGAAGTTTGTACCGACAACCTCGACGATTTCACCATCTGCCCCTGCTTTTCTCAAAAACTCAGTGCCACCGATGCGTTGATGCTACGACCGTCCGACGGCCATACACCCGCACCCGGATAGAGAGCCGGACGCTTGGTAAAGTATTGCCTGTCGGTCACGTTGTTCCAGTTCAAGCGC
>JAYUXG010000197.1:0-1816 GCA_043753125.1 Saprospirales bacterium
CTGTGTCGGTCGCAGGCGATGAGTCAGCCCTGAAATTGACCTACTTGAGCAAGGATGGCGAGGAGGGCTACCCCGGCAACCTAAACGTGGAAGTGGTGTACACCCTGTTGAAAGACAATGCCTTGAAGATGGACTACACGGCCACAACCGACAAAAAAACCGTGGTCAACCTGACCAACCACAGTTACTTCAACCTCGCGGGGCAGGGCGATATTTTGAGCCACGACTTGGTGTTGAATGCCGCCGCTTACTTGCCAGTGAACAGCACACTGATTCCCACCGGCGAACGTCGCCCGGTGACTGGAACGGTATTCGATTTTACCAAACCCAACAAAATCGGTGCACGCATCAACGAGGTCGCCGACCAACAAATCAAGTTTGGCGGTGGCTACGATCACTGCTGGGTACTGACCGACTCTTCCAAAACCCTGAAATCAGCCGCCTTAGTGAGCGAATCCACGACCGGGCGGGTCATGGAGGTACTAACTACCGAACCGGGCATTCAGTTCTATTCCGGCAATTTCCTGGATGGCAAAGTCATCGGCAAAGGTGGCGTGCCGTACCAGTACCGCACTGGCCTATGCCTTGAAACCCAGCACTTCCCGGATTCGCCGAACCAACCGGCGTTCCCCAGCACGATGCTAAGCCCCGGGGAGACGTATCGCACTACTACGGTGTACCGATTTTCGGTGCGGAATTAATAGCAACACACACCGAAGCAACTATGGGACACGAACAGAACGAATATAATGGATTTTTGACAGTTTTCTTTCCCTCGAAGTAGGAAAATTCGTTTCCATTCTTCTAGTCCGTCCGATCCGTGTTCCATTTGGCTTACTACCGTTGCCAGACGGCCTACTCTATAAATTATTCTGCCAATGCCACCAAAAAAGAAAGAGCGCGTCAAAGAAAAACTGCAATTGCATCCACGCAATCGGCATCAGGGTCGCTATAATTTTCAGCAACTGATCGGGGGCTGCCCGGAATTATCGCCCTTTGTACAGTTGAATGCGTACCAAGACGAGTCTATAGATTTTTCTGATCCGGCGGCAGTAAAAATGCTGAATACGGCTCTGTTAAAACACTATTATGACTTGACGTACTGGGACATTCCGGATAATTATTTATGTCCTCCTATTCCGGGTCGGGCCGATTACATCCACCATATTGCGCAGTTATTGGCTAACAACAACTATGGCAAAGTACCTACCGGTAAAAATATCGTCTGCTTGGATATTGGAGTAGGGGCCAATTGCATCTATCCGATTATTGGCCACAAAGAATACGGTTGGTCTTTTATTGGCTCCGATATTGATCCCGTGGCCATTGCATCCGCCAATAAAATAATTGGCTCCAATCCCGCTCTGAAAGGAGTGGTGGAATGTCGATGGCAACCCAGTTCAAAGAATACTTTTCAAGGCATTATTCAAGCAGGCGAGCGCATTGATCTCTCTATTTGCAATCCGCCTTTTCATGCTTCTTTGGCCGAGGCCCAGGCGGCCACGCTGCGCAAAGTGAGCAATTTACAGCAGGAAAAAGTCACTACCCCCATCTTGAATTTTGGTGGGCAATCCGGCGAATTGTGGTGCTTCGGGGGCGAGGAAAAATTCGTACGCGACATGATCAACCAAAGCAAACTGTTTTCCACCTCGTGCTTTTGGTTTTCCACCCTGATCTCCAAAAAAACCACGCTTCCCAATATTCATATTGCCTTGGAAAAAGCAGCCGCCACAGATGTAAAAACCATCCCGATGGGGCAGGGCCATAAGACCAGCCGAATCGTGGCCTGGACGTTTCTGAGCAAAGAGGAACAGCA
>JAYUXG010000198.1:0-4669 GCA_043753125.1 Saprospirales bacterium
GAAACAGCGCAGGCATGGCCATGAGCGTATCGTTGGGCATGGAATCCAAGGAAGTGGTTGTGTACAAACCCTCGTGCGAAGTCTTGTAGTGCGGGAGCAACAAGGCATGAACGGTGGGATTGGAGGCCAATTGAAAAGTGGACTGTTCGTCCATCAGTTCGTAGGCTGTTCGGCCTTTTTGCTTCGGAAATTCGTAGCGGAAGGCCACGCCGTCGTCATAGGCCCTGACCCGTAAGATCACTCGCCAAACAGGGGCTTCGGTGCGGACCAACTCAATAGCAGCTTCCCGGTAGTGGTTGCGCGCCAGGCTCGTTTTGCCCACAGCCAACGGGTAGGTCTCGTCGTTTTTGCGGTAGCGTATCTTCTTGATTTTTAAATTTTTACCAAAAGAGGCGTCCTTGAAAACCAGTTGGAGTTCCGATGCTTCGATGACCGGCTGCCCTTTAAAAGAAATGCGGTACGTGGATGTCGATGGGGTCAGGTGAAATTGAAACTGCGCCTTGCCGTCCGGAGAGGCGAGTTGTACGGTCTGCTGCGCCAACAGGGGTTGCAGCGAATAAAAAAATAAAAAGGAAAAGATGAATTTCATGCTGCGGCGACGGATTTGGCTCAAAAATATCAATCCGTCTTCAAACTCTTTACCGGATTTACCAACGCTACCCGCATACTCTGGAAACTCACCGTCAAAAAGGCAATCAATACGGCAGTAAAACCCGCCGCGACGAACATCCACCATTGCAACTCAATGCGATAAGCGAAATCGGCCAGCCACTTATCCATCGCCCACCAGGCCAGCGGCGAGGCGATGGCAATAGCAACGACGACCAGTTGCAAAAAGTCCTTGGCCAACAAACCCGTGATGCTGAGTATACTCGCCCCTAATACTTTACGAATGCCGATTTCCTTAGTGCGATTGATAGCGGCCAATGCCGCCAAGCCCAACAAGCCGAGACAAGCCAGAAACAGGGAAAAAGTAGCCGCCAGCGTCACCACCCGGCCCCACTTTTGCTCGGTTTTGTAAAAAGTGTCCAGACTTTCGTCCAGAAATCGATAGCGAAAGGGCAGGCGCGGTTCGGCAGCCACCCAAGCCTGTTGCAACTGCGCCAGAGCGGCTTGCGGATAGCCTTTTCTCAACCGGACGAAGTAGTGCTCCCGTGGAAACGGGCTGAACATTTGCAGCATCATCGGCTTCACCTCAGCGCGGAACGAGTCAAAATGATAGTTTTTCACCACGCCCACCACCACCGGATTACGGGATGGATTCTGCTCGTTGTAGCCGCTCAACGGCTGGCCGAGGACATCGTGCAGCGACCAACCAAAAGCGCGCATGGCCGCCTCATTAATGACCACCGAAGTCTGCGTATCGGCCACCACCTGAGCATCCAGGTGCCGACCAGCCAGCAATTCCAGCCACAGCGTAGGTGCGTATTGTGCGTCCACCACATACTCAAAAATCTGCATCTGTTTGCCCTGGTATTCAAATCCGGAACTGGACCGATCTGCTTCGCCGCCCAGCGCGGATTCGGCAATGCTGACCCTCAAAACATCCGGAGACGCGCGCAGGCTTTCCTGAAAACGCCTGGCCGTTTGCACAGGGTTGTCCGCCCCAAACGCACTGACGATCAAAACGTTCTCTTTATCAAAACCCGGATGGCTATGCTGCAAAAAATACAACTGCCGCCCCATGCCCGTATCCGCGTGAACCGTTCCACCTCCGGAAAGTCGCGTTGCATGGCGGGCCCCAGCGGCATCGGTTGGTAGGGGTCCTTCTGTTCCGGTTTTTGTTGAAATCCCGCCGCCGTATGCTGCACGACTCGGTAAATCCGGTCACTGTTGGCGTGAAAACGGTCGAAACTGAATTCATCCAGCGTATGCAGGGCAATCAGGGCGAAGCAGGCCAGCCCGGCGGAAAGCCCAATGATATTAATGGCAGCGATGCCTTTGTTTTTCCAGAGGTGGCGAAGGGCGAGGCGTAGGTAGTTTTTGATCATAGCAGGGAGGTCGGCCTATGGCCGATCTGAGTAGGACCCCACAGTTCGTGCCGAAACGCTTATTGATTGATTGTCAGATTTTTAGAAGGATAATATATGAGATAGAGTGTTCACTTTCGGACATAGTTTGTGCGGGAGCGGACGGTGCAGGAATTTTTCAAGGGCTTTCGCAGAACGAAACGTAATTTTGCAGGGCTAATAAAAAAGGCAACCATGCGTCAAATCAAGGTAAAATTTTTTGGTCCAATCAAAACCGGCTTTGAAGATGAAGACGGTTTCATGGACATTCTCAAAGGGGCGTAACAGGGATTTGTCCCCCGTAGTGCCAGGGTGATCGTTGACAAATGTGGTGAGTTGTTTAAGCGTTCAAGCAAGGAAATAACCACCTGTTTAGGATATCTTGACAAAAACCAAAAAAGAATGCAAAATCGGTGCAGCCAAGGCGCAGGCCGAACTGCCTGACCTTATCCTCTGGCGATATCATGATGCCCGAACTGGATGGCTACGGCGTCAAAATGGGGTCCACTGACCACTATTCCCCTGTGCAATGACTGCGGTCATCAGTTGCCATGCGTCCCCGCCCCATTTTTGCAGATAGTTATCATCAACAACGCCTGTTATGGAAAATCCAGAAGTGCAATTCGATTACCGCGTAAAAGCCGCCCAAGGCGAAGACCGGATCTGCAAAATAGCCGCTGCGGAAGTGGAGACGACCATTGAATGCGCCGCGCCGCCCGGTTTTCCGCATGGGGTGCCCGGCGTGTGGTCGCCAGAGACTTTTTTCCTCGCTGCCATTGCTGGTTGTTACGTGCATAACTTCCAGATGTTTTGCGATAAGCTCCAACTGCGCCCGGTCTCTTTAGAATGCGAGGCCAGCGGCACCGTGGCCATGGTGGATGGCAAGCCTACTTTTACCAGGGTAATGCTCAACCCCATTGTCACGTTGGCCAACTATGCGGATGAAGCCGTAGCCTTAACCATCATGCACCAGGCGCAACACTATTGCCTGATTTCCAATTCGGTGAATTGCCCGGTCTCCGTTTCTGAAAACGTCATGGTATTGGTCAGCTGAATAAATAAGCAAAATTGCAATAGGCAGATGGGCAATGGCAAATCCATGCATTAAGCAAAAGGTACCATTAACCAATATTGCACAGCTACTTAAATTACTGTAAAACAATTTGTTATGCGCTTCCTGCTCATGCTTGTCTTTTCCCTCACGCACCTCGCACTGGCCCATAGCCAGTTCGCCTACTTGCCTAACGCCACCACGATCCATGTTTTTCCCGGAACGAAACTACCGCCCATGACCGGGGAAGCAGGTTTCTACTCCGAGCAATTTAAAGTGATTGTCGGCGGCAAGTTTTTGGATGCTAAAACCTTGGAGTTAGAAGCCATCTACAACTGCGATATGCTGGTGCTGGACTATGAAGTCAATAAGACCTACGTGCTGCCACTGAGTTACTTCCCGCCGTTCGTGGCCGACCAGTTCTCGGGTGTCCACTATTGCTACACGATGGACAAGGACACCGCCTACTTGCTGGGGGGCTATGGCTACGATCTGGCCAAGGGCTACGAGACGACTTTCCCGCTCCTGACGATTTTTCCCATTAAGACCCTGATCGACAGGGTTGTGCAGAAGAAGGAGTTCTTAGACCTATTTGAGGTAGTAAGCGACAATCGGCTTGCTGTCATGGAAGGAACCCTGGTGCACCACGGCCAATACTTCCTGGTTACGGACGGCAAGGAAATCACACCAGTGCAGGAGGAGTTCACTGACCGACTCACCGTGAACGAGTGGGATTATCGAGGGCAGATGCGCAAATTCCGATTGAAAAGCCCGGACGGATTCCGCGAGGTGGACGAGTTCCAGATTTGTACCACCGCCAAGACTTTTTACCAGTGTATGCCCGATAGGTGGCGGCCCAAACCAAACAAGGTGACGATGATTGACCGGGACAAGAAGTAGTGTCAGGAGCCTATCCGAAAACTTCCTTCACGTTAGATTACAAACCTTTCCTTCCGAAATATGCCTACTGCCACTCCAATCGGAACGAACACCCAAAGCAGCAGTTCGATGAACTCGTCATCCATCTCCACCAGCCGGATCAGGCAACTTTGTTACTTCAAGCATCACGAATTATGCAGCATACCACCGCCCCGGCCGAAACGCAACTTCCGCTGGTCGGCGCCCCCCCTCCCTTCACCGGCTTGACCACAGCGCAGGCCGAAGTCCAACGCCGCGTGTTCGGCAAAAACGAACTCGAGGCTACCCGCCGCCGCCCCGTCCTCGACAGCCTCCGCAACATCGCCACCGAACCCATGTTCCTGCTGCTCGCCGTGGCCTGCGCGCTGTATTTCTTTCTCGGCGATATTACCGAAGCGATGATGATGGTGCTGTCCATCCTGTTCGTGGCGGGCATCGAAGTGTACCAGGGTACCAAAAGCGAACGCGCCCTGGAAGCATTGCGCCTGTACACCCGTGCCCAGGTACGCGCGCTGCGCGATGGCAACTGGGTCGAATTACCTTCCGAAGACTTAGTTCCCGACGATGTGGTGAGCGTGGAGGAGGGAGAACGTATCCCGGCGGACGGCATACTACTCGAACAACACGACCTGTCAATGGACGAATCGGTGCTCACCGGCGAGAGCCTCACGGTGGCAAAGTCGGTGGACGG
>JAYUXG010000199.1:0-11222 GCA_043753125.1 Saprospirales bacterium
ATGACGAAGACGGGAATTTCGATGGCCCCTTCGATCGTCAGATTGTTGGCTTGTAAATGTGTCAACCAGGCAAAATCAGGGCGGCGATGCACTTGCGGGAAAAAGAATAGGTCTGTCTCGGCCAATAGTTGACCCGATACTACCCCGGCAGTTTTCAGGCGCATAAATATTTCCTGAAGATTGAACTGGATATAAAGTTGGCTTGGATTCATCGTGTATCCCATTTTTTCGACGCGTCCATGCACCCATTCATACTTGAAGCCGTCTTCCCGGGTGAGGTACCTTTTTTCAAACTCCGACCATTTGATGAGGCGCGGTTGCTTTTTGGCGACTGCTGGCGCGGCCAATGTCGATAAGGTGCTTGGTACTTTTTGGACTGCGCTGGATTCCATTGCGGACGAAATTTTTACAAATTTACGGCATATAGTTGATACGTAAAAAAGCGGGCTGAAAAAATATGCCCTGCCGTCAAGCCGCAGTATAATCCCCACAATTGCCCTTAATTTTGCCCCATGCACACTTTTCAAGAAAAGATCGACGCCTTTGGCCGCCTGCTCACCATCATGGACGAGCTGCGCGAACAATGCCCCTGGGATCGCAAACAGACCATCCAGACGCTGCGCAACCTGACCATCGAGGAGACTTACGAGCTGGCCGACGCCATCCTGTCCGACGATCTGCCGGGCGTAAAAGAGGAGATCGGTGACGTGATGTTGCACCTGGTTTTTTATGCCAAAATTGCCTCCGAACAGGGCGTTTTCGACATCGCCGACGCCTTGCACGCGGTTTGCGACAAGCTCATCCACCGTCACCCACACATCTACGGCGATCCGGATAATTCGGGACAAATTGTGGTGGTTAAAGACGAAGCCGAGGTGAAACAAAACTGGGAAAAGCTCAAACTGAAGGAAGGCAAAAAGTCACTGCTCGCCGGGGTGCCAATCGGCCTGCCCGCCATGGTAAAGGCCTACCGGATGCAGGAAAAGACCAAACAAATCGGCTTTGAATGGGAAAATACGGCCCAGGTGTGGGCCAAGGTGGAAGAAGAAATCGGCGAACTGCAGGAAAACATTCAAAATCAGGCTTCTCCGGCCGACATTGAGGAAGAGTTCGGCGATGTTTTATTTTCGTTGGTAAATTATGCCCGCTTTATCGGGGTAGACCCGGAAACCGCGCTGGAGCGGACCAACCGCAAGTTCAAAAGCCGCTTTGAATATATAGAGGCGCAGGCACCCAGGCCTTTGCAGGACATGACTTTGGCGGAGATGGATGTTTTGTGGAATGAAGCGAAAGAGTAGAAGACAGAGGAAGGGCGGACCATAATCAATTAATGCCTGTATTGTTTCAAGAGATAGAATTTCCTTAACCTGCATACTCCTACTAAAATCTCTAACTTTGGCCAAAAATACGCGCTATATCCACTGCCATGTCTGCTTCGCCTTTGCCCAAGACCCTCCAGGAACGACTCGACCTGCCGGAAGTGCTGGAAGTTCGTGCCACCCTGGACGAGTATTTTGATTTTGTGGAGTCTTGTGAATACCGCCTCGATTATTCAGATGGAAAAATTATTGCTATGGGTTATGCCTCTATATCACACGAAGCCTTGGTTATGCGAATTGGGCATTTACTAACCGTTTTATTCGGTATTGACAGCAACTTTCACGTGCTCGGCAGCAACGTAGCCACTTTCATCCCGGAGGCACTGGCAGTACACAATGGCGATGTAGGGGTACTGCAAGGCAAGCCGGTCTATCATATCCATCAAACTCCCAAGAAAAAAGTCAAGGTACTCACCAATCCTTATCTTATCGTCGAGGTACTGTCCAAAGGTACGGAACGCTACGACCGGGGACTCAAGCTCCAACGCTACAAGACGTTGCCCAGCGTACAACATATTCTTTTGGTGGAACAAAAAAAGCCCGGCGTTTCGCTATATTCCCGCACCAGCCGACCCGGCGAATGGCTGAACCTGGAAGTGAACGACCCGGAAAAGGATTACGTCATTCTGCATCGCAAAAAGCTGCGTTTGCTGGATATTTACCAGAATACGTTGGCCGAATGATGTTACGAAATATACTACTGGGGCAGCCTCGGTTGGCATAAAGCGGAAGGACGGTATGATATTGCCGGAAAAACTTTGCGGCGGATGGTGAGGAGTAGATATTCACTGTAAAAACTCCCCCATCTTCCGGCCAAAGTACTCCGTTTTCTGGATAGAGATCGGAATTTCTATGCCGTTGTGCAAATAGATGACCCGGACGCTTTTACTGATTTCGTAGCGTTCAATACACGCGAGGTTAACGATAAAACTATGGTGGACCCGGCAGAAAAGTGCTTCGGGCAGCTGGGCTTCTATATCTTTAAGGGTGCGGTACAGTAGGAATTTCTCTGTTTTTCCACTTCGTTGGACGAAAATCTCCATAGCCGCTCCATCGGATTTACAATACAGAATATCCCGCACCTTGACCACAATATTGCCCTTGCGACTATCTTGAACGATAATCCCCTGATTATCGGATCCAACAGATTCTACTGGCTTTTTGCTATTGTCCGCTAGCTTTTTTGTAGCGACACTTACCGCTTCCATCAACTTGTCAATGCTGTACGGCTTAATGAGGTAAGCCCAGGGCTGTATCAAATTAATGGCTTCCAAGGCAAACTGTGGGTACGCCGTCGTGAAAATAACCCCGAAAAGATAGTGGCGTGTCAATTCGAGCAGCTCGAATCCACTGAATGGTGGCATTTCGATGTCCAGAAAGATCAAATCAGGCTCTATCTGAGCAATCGCTTGCAATGCTTCTTTTACCGTCGTGGCCTCCCCGGCGATCTTTATTTGTGGGCAAAACTCTGTGAGCATCCCGCGCAGGCCCAGCAGGGCACTTGCCTCGTCGTCTATGAGCAGCGTTTTAATCTCTTTCATGGCGTTGATTGGATTATTGGTTAATTAGTCAATTAGTTTACTGGTTGATGAGGGATTGCCCATTGCCAACTACTTATTGCCCTATTGCGCATTGCTTATTGTCTATTGCCTTCCCAATGAAAAATCGGGATGTCACTTTACTCCATTTGCTCGTATTTTCTCCGGATAAAAACCGATGGTCACTTGCGTACCCTGACCGGGGGGCGTTACATCGGATAAGTCCCGCAATTCCAGCCGCAATCCGAGATCGTACAATTGATTAAAAGCGGCCACCTTCTTGTGAAGCAATTCCAGCCCCTTAGACTTATGTTCTTTATGCTTGTTCGTTGGGCGTGCTTTCGATACCTTGTAGCCCATGCCGTTGTCGGTGAGACTGCACCGTAATTTTTTATCGGCAAATGAAAACTGCAACACCAGATGGGACACGCCTTCCGGTGCCAAACCGTGAATAGTGGCATTTTCCAGGATCGGTTGCAGCAGCATAGAGGGGAAGAGCAGATCGCGTGGAATATGCTCCGCACCAATAATTTCGTACTGAAAACGCTCGCCAAAGCGCAGCTTGATCATTTCGAGGTAGTCGCGGTCGTAGGCCAGCTCTTCTTCAAAGGAGTTGAAATGCTTTTCCGAAAGAAAAATGGTGCGGCGCAGGAGCCGGGTAAACAATTCGACGTAGTGGCTCGCGGCCACGGGGTTAGGCGGGTAAAAAAACTGCTGGATGGCGTTGATACTGTTGCCCACAAAATGCGGGTTGATCTGCGATTGCAGGGCATGCAACTGTAAGTCAGAGACCTCGACATTGAGTTTCCGGTAACCCGTGCCAATCCGGACCATTCGCCAGACGATGTAGCCAATGACTGCCCAAAGCAGCAGATCGAACCATAAGATGTTGTACCAATGCGGACGCATAACGATTGTCCATTGGTCGGATAGCCGACTACGTAAGCCTTGGGCATTTACGGCAGTCACCCGGACCTGATAACCGCCCGGAGGAAGCGAAATACCAAAATTGAGGTTGCCTGCCTCAATGAGATTAGTATCGCGAACCCCCTGAAATCCCTTGCTGATCCAGTTGAACAAGTTCTGCCGGGTCCACCAGCGGAGGGGCGGCAATACCGTGGTCCGGGTACAGACATATTCCATTTTGCCTTGACTCCGGTAATCCAGTCCCGCGAGATACAGCGTAATCATGGCCGCGTCGGGTGGCAGCACAATGCGGTGATCGGACGGCAAAGAGTCAAGCAGGTGGGCCACGGTCTGCTGCGTCCCCAGTTGATAATGCAGATCGGTGATGAAGGTCCTAAAGTCGTCGTCACCGCCTTGTTCGCGCAGCGGCAGGTAACTCAATCCCGCAGCCGTACCCGCCCAAAGCGTATCCCGAACGACCAATACACAAGCTACATCGTCGTCGGCCAGGCCATCCCGGTGGGTATAGTGCACCACCTTCCAATTATCTTTATCCAGGCCGTACACACCGCTGTTGGTGGCCAGCCAGACCTTTCCATCCACACCGGATTCGATACAAAGCGACTGGATATTGTCGATTGATTGGTGCAGGTGCCGATTGATGGTATCCAGGCTGGTGATTGCGCCGTTTTTTATCGAGACCAGCAAAAGCCCGCTTTCGGGAGTTACCACCCAGATTCGTCCCAGGTCGGCATTGTGAATAGCGACAATATGATTTTTCAAGGCAGGAAACCGATCGCCCCAATTGTACTGGAAGCTGTCGCGCAAGCTATAAAGGCCTTCCATTTTTCCCGCCCAGATGTTGTCTTCGGTATCGTCGCCCAAGGCCGTTGTGCGGAGTAGGCTTACCCTGATTTCTTGCTGTTGATTATCTGGCAGGTAACCCAGCTGGGCATGATTGCCAAACCAGAGTTTTCCCGGTTTGACCAGCACGCATTTCAAGGCGGTGAAGTCACCCATCCGTTGGGTGACGGACCCAACCTGGCGAAACAAACCGGCATCCGTAGCGATCCAGCGGCTGTGGTCCGGCATAGAGATGATCTGACGGCTGCGATTAAAGTTCTTGGGCGGGGTAAGGGAAGTTCGCTGAATGCCACTGCCCTTGAATTCGTATAAACCGCCCTCGTCATCGCCAGCCAATAAATATCCTTGCCGGTCCCAGGCCAGTGCCGTGATTTTATTGGTGACCAAACCATCCGCTTGGGTAAAAGTAGCCGCCTTGCCCGGTGCCAGCGCGTAAATCCCGTCCCCGTAAGTACAAAACCAAAAAGTGCCATGTCGGTCTTCAAACAAGGCATTCACTTTTTTTTCAGGCAGATAAGTGGTCGGGTTAGACAAATCGTGCCGCTCATTGGCAAAGCAAACCGCTCCTTTGGACGCAGGGCAGACCCAAAAACACCCTTTCCGGTCGACGGTTATGCTTCCGCCAGCTTTGTCAATGGAATCTGTTTTAGCAAATTGCCCGTCTTTCCAGTCCACCAAGAACAGTTTGTTGGAAAGGGCGACGAGGAATTGGTGCTTGGAAGCACCAATAGATACCACTGATGCCCGTTTTTTATCCTGTGGAGAAAGATCGTAAGTATAGGATACACCTGAGTTTATTTCCATCATCGTTGGAAACCCCAGCACAAACAATAGACTGTCCGGTGTCTCTACACGAACAGTTGCAATCGGGAAGGTCCTTAATTCCACTGACCGACCGTCAAAGATGAATACGCGCGTTTCCCGGCCGGCTATCCACACATTACCGGCAGCATCTTCCGAAAACTCGCTCAGGGAATGCTTGAAATAAATTTTGGCCAGCAGGGAGTCGTTGTTTGCCGTAACAAACTTGCCATCGAGCATATAGCAGGGCTTTTGGCTAAAACACGAAATCCATAAGCGGCGATGGCTATCCTCAAACAGCCCGATTACCTCCGGGTCGGGCAACCCATCGTTCATGCCAAACACTTGAAAGTGGGTGCCATCAAAGCGGGCCAGCCCTTTGTCTGTGCCAAACCACATAAAACCGCGATAGTCCTGCACGGCGCAATAGACCACATTGCCCGGCAGCCCTTCCCGTACGCCATAGTGCGCATAGGAGGGGGATTGCGCCGCCAAGGTTGGCCTACCCGACACGCACAGCAGGGTGAATAGCAGCCATCTTATCATCAGGAAGAATGTTGTTATGATCTGCCAAGATACGCACAGTCGGCACAAAAGCAGCGAACGAACACGATAACTGCCGCGACAAAGATTACAACTGCCCGACCTGACCCGATAACCGCATAAAACAGTTATCAGCAAAACCGGGGCAGTTACAAGTTGAACGACATCAGCTATGCGGTTGGATCGACGCGGAAATAAAATAATTACCTCCTTTGCAGCATCATAATTCTCCCAAGAAAGACCTCCAGGTTATTACTTAGTTCCGACGACTAATTTGCTCCAGCAAATAAACATATAGTACCGTTAAGTAATGTCATAAAAAGTTCGGCTACCCTTTATTTATTCTTGAAAAGTAGATTCTAAAAAAATGCACGAGTCCCTCTACAGCAACCTGTAGGGGGCTTGTGGTTTTTACGCCTTTGCAACCATACTTCTTTTTGCGTTTCCCCAAGATTTTAAAATTTTCACAGTCAAAGCCTTGCCCTCCCGAAAACTTCGCCGTACTTTCGCCCCCGCTAAAATCGGATGGATAGGCCGGATATGCCGTTTGGCCCGTGGAAATCCGAATTTGGCGCGAGTTCTAACTCTCTCACTTTCTTACACTCTCACAAAATGGCAATCTATTACCACAAGGAGAAAATCGCTGAGATCATCACCCAGTATGGGGGTGAAGCGACCAACTCCGGCAACACCGAAGTGCAGGTGGCCCTGCTCACCTACCGCATCGAAAGCCTGTCGGCCCACCTGCGGATCAACAAAAAAGATCACTCTACGCGCCGCGCCCTTTTGACGATGGTCGGCCAGCGCAAGAGCCTGTTGGGATATTACGCCAAAAAGGACATCTACAAGTATCGCGCCCTCATCGAGAAACTCGGTTTGCGCAAATAAAAAATTTGAGTCCGGTGGTTGGGTTTTCCGGCCACCGGATTTTTTTGAAAGTTTGAATATTTGAGGATTTGATCAATTACGTGATTATCAAGTGTTTTGGTCAAATACTCAAATACTCGCATCTTCAAAAAAATTGATTTACGAATAACTGAGTATTTTTTCACTTGCTCCGACGGCCTCCTTTCACCGACAAAGTTCCTTTTGAACCACGGGAAAGGCCATCAAAAACGGGGACTGTTTCCCCCACACAAAGAAAACATTTTAACGATGATCTATAAAGTATGAACTATAAACGCAAAAATCGTTCATCGTTCATCGTTCATAGTTGGCGTAAGCCATGTTTACTTTGTGTGATTTTTATCGGTTTTTGGTTCCCTTTTCTTTCGTTTCCTGGCAGGTCTTTGACGGCTGAACCGAGTCTGGTCGCAGCGCAAACATCATTTTTTCTATGGGAAAGCAAATCCCTATGCGCACCACGTTCAACCTGCCGGATGGACGCGAAATCGTGCTGGAAACCGGCAAACTCGCCACCCAAGCCGACGGCTCGGTGATGGTACGCATGGGCGACACCATGCTGCTCTGTACCGTGGTCAGCATGAAAAAGGCCAAGGAGAACCAACCGTTCTTCCCATTGTCGGTGGATTACCAGGAGAAGTTCGCTTCGGTGGGCCGCATCCCCGGCAACTTTTTTCGCCGCGAATCCCGGCTCTCGGACTACGAAATCCTCATCAGCCGTTTGGTGGACCGCGCTTTGCGCCCGCTCTTCCCCGATGGCTACATGAACGAGACGCAGGTCATCATTAACCTGATCTCGGCGGACAAAGACATCATGCCCGATGCGCTGGCTGGTCTGGCTTGCTCCGCCGCCTTTGCCGTGAGCAACATCCCATTGGAAGACCTCTTTTCTGAAGTCCGCGTAGCCCGCATCAATGGCGAGTACGTGGTCAACCCCGGTCGCAAGGCACTGCTCAACGCCGACATGGATTTTATTGTGGCCGCTACCAAGCACGATATTACGATGGTGGAAGGCGAAGCCAATGAATGCCAGGAAGAAGAACTGATCGAGGCCATGAAGATCGGCCACGAAGCCATTAAAGACCAGATTGCCGCGCAGGAACGTTTGGCGGAAATGGTCGGCGAAAGTGCGCTTGTAAAACGTACCCTACCCGAACCCGCCGAAAATTTGGCTCTGAAACAGCGTATCGAATCCCTGATTGTTGCCGACGTGTCTACTTTGGCCCGCTCCTCTGCCAATAAGGAAACCCGCAAAGAGCGCAGTGACGAAATCAAGACCGCCGCGATGGCCCAATTGCTGGAAGAATTCGGCGCAGAAACAATGGCCGAGAATTCCGTGCTGGCCGAGAAGTATTTCGACAAAATTCGCAAACACACCATCCGGGATGCGGTGCTGAGCGGCGTGCGCCTGGATGGTCGCCGCACCGACGAAGTGCGCCCGATCTGGTGCGAGGTGGACTATCTGCCCACTACCCACGGTTCAGCCATCTTCAATCGCGGCGAGACCCAATCGCTGACTTCGCTCACGCTGGGTACCAAGCAGGACCAGGCGCTGATCGACATCGCGCTGGACCCGCACGACGACAATTTCATCCTGCACTACAACTTCCCGCCGTACAGCACGGGGGAGGTGAAGCCTATGCGCGGCCCCGGTCGCCGCGAGGTCGGCCACGCCAACCTCGCGGGCCGCTCCATCCGCAAGGTGATGCCCAAGGATTTCCCCTACACGGTGCGTATCGTGTCGGACATCCTCGAATCCAACGGTTCCTCTTCGATGGCCACCGTCTGCGCCGCTACCCTGGCCCTGATGGACGGCGGCGTGAACATCACCGCTCCCGTGGCGGGTATTGCCATGGGCGCGGTCGCTGACGACCAGGGCCGCATCGCCATCCTCTCCGACATCCTCGGCGACGAAGATGCGCTCGGTGATATGGACTTCAAGGTGACTGGCACGGCCAAAGGCATTTGCGGCACCCAGATGGACATCAAAATTGCGGGGATGCCCTATGAGAGGTTGACCCAGGCCCTGCTGCAAGCCAAGGCGGGCCGTCTGCACATCTTGTCGAAAATGGCGGAAGCCCTCGACGCGCCCCGCGGCGACCTTAAGCCCCATGCCCCGCGCGTGGTGGAGTTCCGCATTGCCCGCGACTTCATCGGCGCGGTGATCGGACCAGGCGGCAAGGTCATCCAGGAAATGCAGCGCAACACCGGAACGACCATCTCCATTACGGAGGACGAACAGGGCGGTATCGTGGCCATTTTCAGTCCCGACAAGAAGGCCATCGATATGGCCTACACCCAGATCATGGGCATTGTCTTTATGCCCACGGTGGGCGACGTGTACGACGGTGTGGTGGAAGAACTGGCCGAATACGGCGCATTTGTCAAGTTCCGCGGCAAAACGGGCCTGCTCCACGTGTCAGAGTATGACCATCGCCGCATCGAGAACATCAGCGACGTGCTAAAAGTCGGCGACCCGATCCAGTTCAAAATCCTGGACGTGGACCCTAAGACCGGCAAGACCAAACTATCCCGCCGGGCCATCGTGGCCAAACCGGACGGTACTATGCCGACGGACGAGGAGAATATGGCCCGTGCCAATCGCGGCAGCGGCGGCAGTGGCGGCGGCGACCGCGGTGGCGACCGTCGTGGTGGCGGTGGCGATCGTGGCGGCCGGGATGATCGGCGTGGTGGTGGCGGCGATGACCGGCGCGGTGGCGGCGGTGGTAGGGGCGGACGTTAGAGTTCAGGACAAACCCAATAACCGTGGGTCATTCAGAGCCTTAAGGCGTGGAATCCGAGGCCGAAGGTTGAGGCGTACCACTGCCGGACTGCATTTTGAATTAAAACACTTTGCGATATAGAAAGCCAGTCGGGAGCGATCCTGACTGGCTTTTTTGTATGCTAACAACGATAGAAAGTAGTCGAATATTAGCACATTAGCACCTCCCTTTACTTCCCCTTCCACCCGCTCATCAGCCCCTTTTCAATCTTGCTGTCCCAACCCGCCGTCTCTATGTCCGCCGGGGCATTGATGGTCACGGTATCCTTTTCCTTATTCCAGGATACTTCTACGGTCTCGTACTTGTTATCGGGGTTGATGATGATATGCAACTTTTCGGCACTGGGTTGGTAGCCGTGGTGCCAGAGCGAGGCACTGCCATCTTATAGTAAATAGCTACGTTGCTGACGTAGCCTAGCACCATCTTGAACGCATCGCGGCTGGCTTCCACTTTTGGCGCGTTCACGGTAATAGAAAACTTGCTACCCCAGGCATCAATGGCTGTTTTACAGCCCGCCTG
This sequence comes from Saprospirales bacterium, assembly GCA_043753125.1. Classification (GTDB taxonomy): domain Bacteria; phylum Bacteroidota; class Bacteroidia; order Chitinophagales; family Saprospiraceae; genus M3007. The sequence continues at coordinate 10,237 of JAYUXG010000199.1, forward strand.
GTTGTCTTTTTCATCCACCGTGTTTACGGCAAAGCCGCATTTTTTCTCCAGGTACGTTTCCCCGAATTTGTCCGACAAATCTACAAACGCCTTGCCCATCCGCTTGAAAGTAGAATAGCCCTTGGGGTTCATGCTTTCGCCCAGCACCATTGTCCACATACTTTCGGATAGGTGAAGGGTAGCGGTCTTTTGGATGGCCTCCGCATAGAGCCAGATGTGCTTTTCGGCGATTTTGTCTACCAGTTCTTGCTTATGGTCTTGGGCCATCATGGAGAAATGGCTGATCAGAAGAAGGAGTAATAGCGAGAGACGGTTGGTCATGGGATGTGTTAATTTTTTTGTGAATCGATGGGGGGGAAGTATTGGTGTTTGCTACAAAGCGAAATCTTTTGAAAATAGGCCCACAACTTATCCGGCGTTTTGGTAAAAATGTATGCTATAACCCGCTGGTGCCGACTTTTTTAAACCCTCTCAAAACAACGCTCCCGGATCCATCGCCAGAAACTCCGCCCAGGGCAGCCCACCTTGGCCAATCAACAACACCCGCTCAGGCTGAAACTTTTGTCGAAACGCCCCTATCCCGGAATGGCAGCCGCCCGTAGGCCCGCTTTTCACTTCCAACCCAATCACTGCTCCGCGTTTTTCCAGCACGAAATCCACTTCCTGGTTGGCTTCCCGCCAGTAATGCACCTTGAAATCATTGGCCAAGCCGTGATTTATCAAATGCGCCCCGATGGCCGATTCCACTTGTCGGCCCCAGAGGTCGGGCCGTTGGCGGATCTGCGCGAAGGTATAATTGCTTTGGGCGCTGAGCAGCGCGGTGTTGTGCACCTGGAATTTCGGGCTGGACCCCCGTTGTACAATTTTGTTGCCAGCGTATTTCTCCAAACCGGATAGCAGCCCAGCCTGACTTAACAAAGTTAAGTAATTGGCCAAAGTGGTCGTGTTGCCCGCATCCTGCAATTGCCCAACAATTTTATTGTACG
>JAYUXG010000200.1:0-1808 GCA_043753125.1 Saprospirales bacterium
ACTAATTATTTCAATATCAACGTAGTACTACTGGTAGTAGATGCCAACGGTTGTCTCGAGCCCGGCTGTGCGGAAGGCAACCAGTACATTACCTCGACGCTGGAACCCGTTTACCAAAGACCGGACCTGCCCATTCTGCGGGTCAGCCCTACGCCCGCCACCGGCCCAATGACGGTGGCCTGGCCGGAAAAACTGGAATCCGGGAACCAAGCATACGAACTTCGCTGCTACGACCTGCAAGGCCGGTTCGTACAGCAATTCAATTGGCCTAAAGGGACTTCTGTACTGGAAATAGGCACTGACAAATGGAAAAATGGGGCCTACCGTCTGTTGCTCTTTGTACAAAATCAGCCAGTTGCCACTGGTAAAATAGTCATCCAAAACTAAATCTGCCCACCATGACCCGCATCCTTATCCTGCTCGCCTTTTACTGGCTCGGCCAGACCACCCTGCTTGCCCAACCCACTGATTTTGCCCCACTTGGTGCAAGATGGTACTATAGTGAGTTGGCTTTCGCCCCGCCTCCCTTCGGCGAGTTTCCGCATATTATCGAGGTGGCCGCCAAAGAAAACTACCAGGGCCATCTGTGCAGCAAAATTGTCAAAGTCGTAGGCTGGCCCTCGGAAACCGTGCCCGACCCGCTCTACGTGTACAGCCAAAATGATTCGGTGTTTTTCTACAGCCTGCTTTCAGCCCGCTTTGAGCTGCTCTACGATTTCACCGCCGGGGCGGGCGATTCCTGGGTGGTCGGCGGATTGAGTGCCCCGCAAGGATTAGATAGTCTTTTGGTAGAGGTAGATTCGGTCAGCCAGATCGTGGTGAGTGGGCAGAGCCGGAAAATGCTCCACACCCGCTGCCAACTTTTCTTTGACTGGGGTTGTACTATTACCGGCCCGAATACAGGCACCCACTTTATCATTGCCGGCATCGGCAGCACGGGTTTTCTGACGCCTGATTACGGGCTTTATGAAGGTGGCCCCAATGGGCTGCGCTGCTACACCGATCCCAGCAACGACCTGCACTTTGTGAATTACCCATGCGATACCACGTTGATCATTTCTGATACAAGGGACGTAAACGAAAATGCAGCCATTTCCGTGTTTCCCAATCCAGTGTCCGACCACATCAACATTTTATTGGAAGTAAACATGGGCAGCCCATTATTCAGGTTGTACGACTCCTTTGGACGATTGGTCAAGCAGGAATTGCTAGAAGGTGGCCTACATAAAATCAATATAGAGAATATGGTAAATGGACTGTATTTTTGGGAAATAAACAGCAACCACAAACTCACCAAAGCAGGCCACCTCTTTATCCAGAATCCATGAAGCAAGCCTCCCTCTTCTTCCTTCTCACCTGCCTCGCCCTTCACGCCCCCGCCCAAACCTTCGGCCCGGTCGGCTCTAAATGGACCTACTGCTACGCCGTGAATGCACTGGGAGGGCTGGGAGGCCGCGACTCATTGGTGGTTGAATCGGTCGCCGATACCCAATTCGGCGGTTTGCCCTGCCGGGAAATGCATATCACGTACTGTTGGTCCCACGGGAATTCTGGCTGCGGGCTGGTCTCCACGTTCCATATTTGTCAGGACGATAAAAAGGCCTATTATCAGGAAGAAGATTCCCTGTACTTGTTACACGACTTTGGTGCGCTGCCCGGCGACACGCTGCGTATCCGATACCCCTTGTTGCTCGATACCTTCAATCAAGAAGTGATGGGCCCTTTTTTTAATCCGCCCGCCCGCCCTTATTTTGACCTCGTAATATTGGATACTGCCACACTGCACCTGAACGGGCAAAACCTGCGCA
>JAYUXG010000201.1:0-11200 GCA_043753125.1 Saprospirales bacterium
CACTTGTCGTAAGCATCAACTCCATGTTTTCAAGGAACTTCGTGCTGTCTGCAGCACCGCTGATTTATATGTCGCACCCTTCGGGTGCTAAACAGTTACTACGAAAATTTACAATTGTGGTGCTAACTCTATTGTAATGGAGATTGAGTATGCGCCTATTGCATATCTGTCTATAACATGGACAATCCAGGATGGCTTTACATCTCATCATCTCACCAATCCCGCCCACACATCCCCATAATCAAACGTATCCAAATTCCGCCAAAAATCCAACGTCTCAGCGAGTTGGGCCACCGACGAAACGCCCAGCACCAGGCCATCCACGCGGGGGTGCAGGGCGGCATAGATCAATCCCAAGTGGTTCATGGTCTTGGCCGGGGGGCGCACGAACGCCTGGTGAAAACCGGGCAACAGTGCCCGTATTTGTGCCAACCGCGCCACTACTAGGTCCGGTTGCCCGCCACGGGCCAGAAAAGTGCTGTCGGCAGCGTAGGGGCCGTCCAACTTGACGCCGCCCGCGTTGATGCCGTAGGCAAAAACCCGCGTGGGCAAACCGACTTTGCCAGGCGACTCTAGGTCGTCTGACGAATAAAAAGACTGTCGAATGGGCAGCAAAAGCGGTTGGTAACGCTCTAAATCCGATTGCAAGACATTGTGTTTCAATTGAATATCGAATGCGAGGCCCAAGTCGGCGTTGGCCTGTGCGTACACTTCCGGGTGGGCGAGGCCGGACAAACCGGGCCGTAAGCCATAGTCTCGTTGCAGTAGGGCCAATACTTCCAAAGCGGCGTGGATGGCGGCTTCATCTTCGCGGTTGTCCCAGTGCAGCATAATGCCGTGTAGGTTGTCACCAAAGCGGCGGCGGTATTCTTCGGCCATCATCAGCAGGAAAGAAGGGGCCAGATTGGCTTCCGGCGAACGCATATTATCCAGGCTACCGACCTTCATGGTTACCTGTAAATCTCGCAGCCCATGGGCTTGAATGTATTCCTCCAGTATTTTTTCTGCTGCCCGGAAGTCGTCGGGTTGGCGGTTGATCGGGTAGTTGGTCGCCGTGTCGATGCCGCGATGACCGGCCCGGAGCCACGCATCGAGCAGGCGGAACGCTTCGTCGCGGCCAGTGTTCCAGCCCCATTGGGCGGTGCCGATGAGTAGGGTAGGGAGGGTCATTTTGGTTTTTTTTGTCTCAATACCTGCATAGCCCGGATGTATTGCTTGGCCAGCGGCAGTATTTCCACCTTGCTGCTGGTGCTGTCATCCGTCCATTTCACGGGCAGTTCGCACATTTTCAGACCCCTCCATTCGGCAACCGCCAGCAATTCTGTGCTAAAAAACCACCCGTCGGAGACCGCGCCGCCCGCCAGCAGCGGGGGCAGGTATTCGCGGCGCAGCCACTTGAAGCCGCACATCCCATCGGAGAAACGGGTGCCCAGGTAGGTTTGCAGCATCTTGTTGAACACGCGGGAAGTGACTTCCCGTTTTACGGTCCGGCCCTCGACCCGCGCCCGGCGGTGCAGCCGGGAACCATACACCAGGTCGAAACCCTCGGTGGACAAAGCGTGGTAGGCTTGGATAAAGTGCTGTAAATCAGTAGCCAGGTCCAAATCCATGTAACCTACCAGATCAGCTTGGCTTTGTCCCCACGAGGTTTTAAGGGCCAGCCCCACCCCTTTTTTCGGTACTCGCACGAGCTGCACTTCTGGCAACTCTTCGGTCAGTTCTGCTGCCAGTTGTCGCGTGCGGTCCGTACTGCCGTTGTCGGCGATCACAATGCGCCACTGTTGCGTATCCGGGAAATGAAGGCTCAAAAACCGATGCAGCGTGCGTACTTGCTGCACCAAGGTCTGTTCTTCATTCAGGACGGGAATTGTGACGTCGAAAGTCATATCGAATGCGGAATTACGGAGTATGGAATGCAGAATTATCCGGTAGAATGATGCAGGGTTTGTGGTTTTTTGGGTCCCAAAAGAAAGGTGGTTTTCAAAGCGGGGCGAAATTACACGCAGGGACAAGCAAATTGCCTTCAAACGGAGAAATACTATTTTATTTATTGATTTTATTTACTGATGTTACGCACGATGTAAAGGGTGAGTAGCAGCTTTATCTTTCTTGGCCGTTGTTGTGCGTCCTCGCCAACAACCACGGCAGGGCGGAATATTAAGGGGTAATGCTCTCTTTTTCAAAAATTTAAGCGATTGTCCTTAGCGGCCACTCACTCCGGTGCTGTTGTTGGCGATGACGCACAACAACGGCAGGAGAAGCGTTTTTTTGCAAAATCACTATGGTCGTGCGTTATTAGGTATTGCTCCAAGTTTGGAGTACGCATATTTCGCAGGTCGCATTCCGCATTGCAACATTCGGCTGGTCCCCTTACTTTGTCGTAAAATCCCGGACGGTCGCCGACGAATTGGGTAGGGCATGGCAACAACAAACCATTTTTGGCCAATCTTTCAAAAACATCCTTTCTTTGCACTAATAACCAGTCAACTAAAGCAACCAGTCAACCACCCATGAGCGATATTTTCAAGAAATTCAAGTCCGTTTTTGTTACCGAGGACCCCAATGCGCCTGCTGCTGCCCAGCCGTCAGCCCCTAAGGCGGCCACGCCACCCACCCAAGCCGCACCGCCACTGCCGCCCGTGCCAGCGACCGCCACAAGTGGTTCTGTGACCGATAAATTCTCGGAAATCCTCCTCAGTGCCTTGGAAAAAAACAACCAGCCCGGGTTCGACTACTTCGAATTCCGACAGGCCCTGCGCAACCTGGCTAAAATGCCGATGGACGAACAGACCCGCTTTCAGTCCGCCTACGCGATGGCCCAGACCATGGGTGCCACGCCGGTAGCCCTGGTGGAGTCAGCTAATCACTACATCAAGGTGCTGCACGGCGAGCAAGCACATTTCAACGAGGCACACCAGCAACAGCGCACCAAGCTCATTGGCAACCGTGAGGAGGAAGTAAAGAATATTGAGGCCACAATGCAGCAAAAAGCCGAGCAAATCAAGCAGCTGACGCAACAGATCGAAGCAGATCGCCAGCGCGCCGAGCAGATCCGCAAAGAACTACAGGACAGCACGGTGAAAATAGAGAACACCAAGGCTGATTTTGAGGCCACCTTTCAATCCGTAGTGGGCCAGATGCAGGGCGACGTGGAGAAAATGCAGCAGTATTTGAAGTAATTAGCACTTTTTTCCATGTCCGCTTGGATCAGAAACCCCATCGTTGCTTTTTTGGCCGTTTTGGTCGCGATTTGGCTGGCCTTTCGCCTAATGCCTATTTTTAGGGGAGCCTCGTGGCTGGTGTTTGTGGCTATTTTCTTAATTCTAATGGCTAATCCCCGTTTTCGCAGTACTTTACGGCACTTTTTAGCCGACCTTTTCAAAGGGTTTTAAAAAGAACGCCAGTCTTTAAGCAATTAACCCACACTAACCCGCCTGCGCCTGAAAAAGGTTTTGGCGGCTAAACAAATCAACTTTAACAACAAGCAAAATGACTGACTTACAACCGGGCCAACCCAAAACATTCTGGCAACGTCCCGAGGGCGTCGCGGGCGGCGTATTCTTGGTAGGCATCCTGGGAGCCGCCGCTTATTTTTTAGTTCCAATCCTGGCCACCATCGTTTGGAGTACCGTGAATCTGGCCATTGGCTTGGGCGTACTAGCCGCGATCATCTTCATGGTGCTCGATCCAAAGATGCGTAACTTGATCTGGTACATGTACAAATCCGTCATGCGCTCGATCACCGGGATGTTCGTTCAGATCGATCCCATTGGCATTCTGAAAAGCTATATCGAGGATTTGAAGGATAGCTTGGGTAAGATGAACACCCAAATCAGCAGCCTGAAAGGCCAGATGTACAAACTGGCCGAGATAATCAAGCAAAACCAGCGCGACATTCAGAACAACCTGGGTATAGCCAACAAGGCCAAGGAAGTGGGCCGCGATTCCATCATGGTACTCAAAGCCCGTAAGGCCGGCCGTTTGCAGGAGTCCAACCTCAAGCTCGACGACCTGTACAAGCGGATGGAAATCCTCTATCGGGTGCTGACGAAGATGTACGAGAACTCCGAGATCATGCTTGAAGACCTCTCCGACCAAGTAGTGGTAAAAGAGCAGGAATACAAGGCCATCAAGGCCAGCCATAGTGCCATGCGTTCGGCCCAAGCGATCCTAACTGGCAATTCCGACAAGAAATATATGTACGACATGGCCCTCGAAGCCATGGCCAACGACGTGGGCCAGAAAGTCGGCGAAATGGAACGCTTCATGGATATGTCTAAAAATTTCATGGACTCCATCGATCTGCAAAATGGCGTCTTTGAAGAAGAAGGGATGCAACTGCTCGAAAAATGGGAAAAAGAAGGGGCTTCCATGTTGCTGGGCAACGACAAGAACAAGATCATCGCCAAAGCCAACAGCAGCAGCAGCAGCGATGTACTCGATCTGAATGCCCCGGTCGCTACCCCCAGCAAGATGGAGCGCGGTGGCAACCAGTATGATTCGTTTTTTGATCAGTAAAATAAGGGTTGATAAGGGTTGTAAAGGTTGATTATCCAATACTTGATTGATCAATACTGATATTCCCTGCATCTCTTTTACAAATATTTTTTGGTTAGGGATAATGCCCAATTCCGCACTGCCTGGTGTGAAATTGGGCATTTTTACGAAAAAAAACCAATTGGCGGTCAATAAAACGTACATTATCAACCTTTTTTCTAAACCTTTATTAACTCTTATCAACCCTGCCAATTTTGGCACTATATTTTCCCAGTAATCCCTTTTTTAACCTTCTTCCCGTCCGTTATGCGCCCGTCCCTTCGTCCACTCGATTGGTTTAAACTGCTGATAATCACACTCTTGTCAGGATTTGTTACTGTGGTGCATGGGCAACCGTTGGTTAATTGGGACAAGACACTGGGTGGGGAGAGTTACGAAGAGCTGAACGGCCAGCTGATTCTTTCCGACGGCATCCTCGTTGGCGGCTCCAGTCGCTCCAACATCGCCTTTGGCGACCCAACCGATTTTTCCTGGAACATCTTTATTGCCAAACTTGATTTCGATGGCAATGTACTCTGGCGGCATACCTACGGCGGCGCACAGGACGAAAAGCTCTGGGCTTTGATTCCAACCGCCGATGGTGGGTTCCTGGCTGGTGGACACTCCTACTCCGGGGTGAGCGGCCAGCACACCCAACCCAGTCGTGGCAGCATGGATGTCTGGCTGATCAAAATAAACGGACAAGGGCAATTGCTGTGGGACCAAACCTACGGGGGCCTGTACAACGATGAACTTTTTTCCATCCGGCCTTTGCCCAATGGCAATGGCTACCTGCTGGGCTGCCATTCCGAATCGGAAGTAGGCAACGAAAAGTCAGAGCCTTCCCGTGGTGGACGCGATTTTTGGATCTTACAGGTCGATAATCAGGGTGTCAAGGTGTGGGACAAAACTATTGGGGGCGAAGGCTATGAGCAAATCAATGACCTAGAGTGGGCCATTGATGGTAACGTGTACCTTTCCGGCGGCACCGTTTCTGCTGGTGGCACGGGCGATCTGGGGCCAGAACCCAGCCGGGGGAGCATGGATTTTCTGCTGATTAAGTTCGATCCCGTGGCCCGGCAAGTCATCTGGACGCATCGTTACGGCGGGGCAGGGGAGGATTATCCCTATTCTCTGTACCTGCTACGTTCGGGCAACTTGCTGCTGGGCGGGCGTTCCGGCTCTGCCCCGTCCCTGCCCACTGCCTCCAACAATGGCAAAGATGCCCCCTTTCATGGCGGCGACAGCGACTATTGGATTCTGGAACTCGACCCGGAGGGCCAAAAAATCGGCGACTGGAGCTTTGGGGGTACTGGCCTCGACGATCTGTATGCGATCCAGGAAGATGAAAAAGACCGACTGGTGCTGGCGGGCGTGTCCGACTCCGGTCCTTCGGGCAATAAAACGGCAGCGCGGCGCGGTGGCTATGATTACTGGATCGTAGGACTGGACCAAACCCACCAGAAAACTTGGGAGATGCCCGTTGGCGGAGCTGACAATGACGCACTGACCCTCCTGTCCCGCCTTCCGGACGGTGCTTTGCTACTGGGTGGTAATTCCGATAGCAACGCCGGATTTGAAAAAACGCAGGCCTCTGCCGGAGTAATTGATTTTTGGTTGGTAACGACGCTGTGCGAAACCACTGCCCAAATTGCGCCGGTCGGCCCTGTATTTTGCAGCGATTCGCCGCGTACCTTGCAAGTCCAAACTACGGACTGCAATGCTTGCAGCATCTTGTGGAGCACTGGGGATACTATGCCCACCATCAGCTTGCCGGTCAACCAAACAGGCTCAGTTAGTGTGTTAATATTCAATGAATTAGGTTGTGTAGCCCGTGATACCTTTACTATTCAGCCAACAGCGGTGATGCCGAGTATTGAGCTGGGGCAGGATACAATATTGATCCTGGAAGGCAACACTTTGACCCTCGGAACCCTCGATCCTGATCTACAATACCAGTGGAACACCGGCCAAATTTCCGCGACCATTCCCGTGAGCCAAGCAGGTCTGTACGCCGTGACGGTCACCAATGCCCAGCACTGCACTGCCACCGACCAAGTGCAGGTGGAGGTACAGACAAAGCAGAAAAACACGATGTGGGTGCCCAACGTCTTTTCTCCCAATGACGATGGTGACAACGACTACATTGCGGTGTACACCGATCAAAGTGTGCGCCGCATTGTCACTTTTCAGATCGCCGACCGCTGGGGCAGCCTATGCTTCCGGCGCGACGACTTCCTAACCCTCTACGAACGCGACGGTTGGGACGGCACCATGCGAAAAAAGGCCGCCGCTATGGGCGTGTACGCCTGGTTTGCAGAAGTGGAGTATCTGGACGGTAGTCGCACACTGTTTGAGGGGAGCATAACCCTGCTCCGCTAATTGATTACTAGTGACTATAGGTATGCCGATACCTACGCGAATTGGTCCGACGCCCAACGTCAAAATTTCCAATTATCCGACTTTCCCACCCTGCTTTGTTTTTTTTCTTGTTAAAAAGCAGGATTGCCGTACTTTTCGCGGCGAAAGAGAAAACACTACCTGCTCTGAGAAAGCTTTAATCTATCTTTAATCATCAGCGGACACTATGCGCATCCAATTCAGCCTTTCCTGTCAGAAGGGTACGATTATCCCCATAAACTACCAATCCGAAATATCCGGCTGGGTGTTTACTGTCCTTTCCAAAGCTGGTGCCGAACTACAGCACTGGGTGCAAAAGCGTGGCTTCGACCTCGCCTCCCGTAACTACAAGTTGTTCACCTTCAGCCCATTGGCCATCTATCCCTACGAGATGGATCAGGTTAAGCAAGAGTTCCGGCTACAAGGCAATCAAGTCAAGCTGAGTATCTCGCTTTACTTGGATCCTATATTTGAACAACAGATTGTCAATCTGTTTCGCCAACAACCACTTACCCTCGGCACCCTGGAGGGCCATCCGGCGCAATTCGAGGTGAAGCACTGGCAGATCATGCCTAAGCCTGTTTTTAAAGATACTATGCAGTTCAAGGCCGTGTCGCCGATTTCCATCACCACCGTGGAGGAGATCAAGACGACCAATCCCTATCTGATGCCGGACAGCGAGGCCTACGACGTCAGTTTTTTCACCCACTCGGTGCGGCGGTTTAAGGCGGCCATGCAGTACAAATCGTTGGTGTCCCTCAAGTTGCTCGACCCGGCATTTGCCATGCAATACCGTTTGATCGGACAGGCCAAATCCCGCTTGATCCACCTCAAACCCAACCCGGAGGGCGTACTCCAATTGCGTGGATTTGCCTATGAGTTCGAGGTCAGCCTGCCACCGCCCATGATGGAATTTTGTTACTTCGCGGGCTTCGGGGAATACCCCTATCTGGGCTTTGGTTTCGTGGATTTAAAGTGATTGCATAATTCCAGCTTGGTTATTGGAGTTATAGGCCAATACTGTTGACCTTCCACCAAAAGCAGGCAGCGGCTCCACCATTTTAGCGCCACTATACCCTCCAAAATTCGCATTCTATTATGTTATTTCGCATTTCCCTCTTTGCGCTGACCGTGTCATTGTTTTTTTCTTGCGACACAACGGCAAAAAACGAGCATTCCATCGTGGGTTATTGGCAATTGACCAAGGGCCTGCGCAACAAAAATGAAACCCCGACCCTCCAAGGGGGGTACTACCAATTTGGGGCAGATGGCAAGATGCAGACCAACCTGCCCATTGGTGCCGACCAACCCACGGACTATGTGCTCGAAGAAGACAAGATTGAGCAGAAAAGTGTCCAGCCAGTCAGCTACCGTATCCAGACATTGACGGACTCCCTACTGGTGCTCACCACGGAACTGCGTGGCATTCCCTTCGAGTTCCATTTACGCCGGTCATTGGAGGCACCCGTCACCTCTCCAACATTTTATCAGGAGGGCGACAGCACTTCGCGGTAGAGATCGTAGTTCTCGGCATCAAAGCAAACCAAGCGCACTTCTTCCAAGCCATCATTTTCCGATAAAAACTCCTGCACCGCTCGTAGGGCGATGGCGGCAGCTTCCGCTTTTGGGTAGCCATATACCCCCGTACTTATATTGATGATGTCTCCCTATTCCAATGTAATCTGGGTCTTCATGGGCAAGCGCGCATATAAGTATTTGTATCCCAATCAAATACGTAATGTTCTACTATATTGTCCGGCACTGATTTTCCCTCGTCCTCTTCCCCGGCGCGGGTGCCACGGGTCACCAAGTCAAAATCCCACCAGCCGGATTTCGTCTCGTTGTTGTTCAAAAAATGAATAGTTTTGTCAAAAGAGTAGGTGCGCTCGTTGGTATCGCCCCACACACCACTATTGTCTTCATGAACGACATAGTTGAATACCTTTTCTAAGTCGTCCACATTGCGAAACTCTACGTACTCACTGAAGATGCCCTGGCCCGTCCAGCCCATGTCCAGGCTCAAGGCCCACTGATTTTCTCCAAATTGCAACAACCCCACCGCTCCATTGTCGCCAAAGCTGCCCAACATGGCGAGATGCTTGGCAAACTGCTGTACCTGCCATCGGCCACTGATACTGGCTTCGTCAAAGACCGCCACGCTCAGCTGTGCACCACAGGCATGGCAATCGCTGATTCCCTCTTTTTCGTAGAGAAAAGTAGCAAACACTACCACCGCGTGACGAATGCCATAAGTGGTGAAATACAGCACCGTGTCAAGGTTGGTGTGTAAGTAGCCGTCGTCGGAAAGATTGACCTCCACCGCGTCGGCGAAATTGACGGGCTTCCACAGCACATCGCCGTTGCTGTCGAAAAAACGAGAGTCGAACAAGGTACCCAACAGATGCTGGGTGTCCCGTAGATCAAAGGTTTCCAGTGCATTGGCCTGGCCAAATGCATTACCGAAGAGGAACAAAAAACCGGTGGATAGGATGAGTTTTTTCATAACAAGGCAGGAACAGTAAAACGCGGATTGGATGGATTTTCACCGATCAATACAGATTTTTTTCGATTGATGGTATAACTCTTTACCAGCCCCCAATCTTATCCACGGGTGAAGAATCGGTTTTGGGCGCGTTTGGTTGTCTGCGCCAATCCGTCAAATCCGCGTTGCATTTTCCAACACCACTGCATAGCCCTGGCCCACGCCCACGCACATGGTACACAAGGCATAACGCCCGCCACTCCGTCGCAGCTCGCGGGCAGCCGTCAGCAACAAACGGGTACCGCTCATGCCCAGTGGGTGCCCCAGTGCGATGGCCCCGCCGTTGGGATTGATCCGCGCATCGTCGTCGGCCAAACCGAGGGAACGGGTGCAGGCCAGCACTTGTGCCGCGAAGGCTTCGTTTAGTTCGATCACGTCCACGGCATCCAGGGCGAGGCCCGCCTTGCGGAGGGCTTCCCGACTGGCACCTACCGGCCCAATACCCATGATGCGCGGTTCCACGCCCACCACGGCGGTACTGACAATGCGGGCCAACGGAGATAGTTGATTGTTAGTCAGTCCATTATCAGAAGCGATGAGTAGGGCCGCCGCTCCATCGTTCAACCCGGAGGCGTTGCCAGCGGTAACGCTACCCTCTTTTTTAAAGGCCGGTTTTAGTCGGCCCAAGCCTTCCAGCGTCGTGCCTGGCTTGATGAATTCGTCATGTTCCATCACCAACGGTTCCCCTTTGGGCTGTGGGATGGTCACCGGAACGATCTCCTCGGCCAGGCGACTGGCATCGCGGGCGCGGGTGGCTTTCTGCTGGCTCCATACGGCAAACTGATCCTGGTCGTCGCGGGATATGCCATACAGTTCCACCAAATTTTCCGCCGTCATACCCATTAGGTCGGCGCCGTAGGTGGCCTCCATCTGCGGGTTGACGAATCGCCAGCCAAAGCTGCTGTCAAACATTTTCGCATCTGTTCCGAATGGTCTAGCCGATTTGCTCATTACGTAAGGCGCACGGGTCATGCCCTCCACGCCACCAACCAGATATAGGTCGCCATCGCCAGCATTGATTGCTTGCTTGGCATGTACCGCCGCCGCCATGCCACTGGCACATAGGCGGTTGACCGTTTCGCCCGGCACGGAGGCGGGTAGCCCCGCCAGCAGCAAAGCCATCCGGGCTACGTTGCGGTTGTCTTCCCCGGCCTGATTGGCGCAGCCGAAGTACACATCGGCGATGCGGGCCGGGTCCAGTTGCGGGTGCCGGGCGAGGAGCTCCTGCAGCACGTGGGCGGCTAAGTCGTCGGTACGGACGGGCGATAACTGGCCACCGAAATTGCCGATGGGGGTACGGATACCATCTACTAGGTAGGCTAGGTGCATAATATCGGATCAGGCGATTAGGGATGGTAAAAGAGAGAATACCCGTTTTTTTTAAAGCGGTTTCCCGATAGCATTTCCTCTAAAACGACTTTCTTTGCATATAGTAGCAAAATGAGGTCAAAAATAGTACATATTGGCTCATGTTCCTGACTTACTGAATACTATTGCCTGTATAAATGCGGGCGATATTTTCTTCCAGTTGTGCATCCACTCGAACATAGCGACGTACAAATGAATGAAGTGCTTGCTGACCCCCTTGAAGCGACGCAGGAAGTTGCGCAGTTCGGTCCAAAGACCCTCGGCGGTGTTGGTGTGTACCTCCCTGATTCCATCGCCGTCGTCGTCACGCGCCCATTCTTTGGCACTGTGGCAGACCGTTCGGTGATCCAACAG
>JAYUXG010000202.1:0-1805 GCA_043753125.1 Saprospirales bacterium
TAAGGTTTTTCAAAGAAAAACCTTATAGAACCCATGCCACCACTACCAACCAACAAGTTACTCAAATCCCTTTTTGCAAGTCAAAACCCTCATAATATATTCATCTTCAATTTATTATGAGGATTTAAACGATTTAGAATTGACATGATCAAAAATCTCCTTTTCGACTTTGGCAATGTGCTGTTTGATATTGACTTGCCCAGCATTGACCGCCACTTGCAACAGTTGGCTGGGCAGCAGTACCCTGCTGCCCGCGAACAACTACTCCGCGATGGAATTTTTGACCTGTACGAAACGGGCGGCCTTTCCACCGCTGACTTTTTGGACGCCGTCCGTTTGGCGGTGCAGCCGCCGCTGCCAGCGGAACAGGTGCAAATGGCGTGGAACTCCATTTTCATCGGTATGCCCGCCCCTCGTTTCGAGATACTGCTCCGGCTCCGCCAACGGTATAAAGTGTTCTTACTGAGTAATATCAATGCCTTGCACGAGCAGTGGATCGCCGGGTACATAGTGCGCGAACACGGCATCCAGGACTATGAATCCCGTTATTTCGATGGGGTGTACTTTTCGCACTTGATCCGTTTGCGCAAGCCCAACCGCGAGATTTATGAGTACGTGCTGGCCGATGCGGAACTGCGGCCCGAGGAGACCGTCTTTTTCGACGATATGGAAATCAACGTTTTGGCGGCTGAACAAGTCGGCATCCACGGGGTGTGGCACACGCCGGGGAGCGATATTTTGGAACGAATGCGGGCGTTTTAATAGGCACTGTCTTCACAGGCTGGTCCGTTCCCAGTGGTTTTGCTCCTCTATATCGTCCAGCAGGCCCAAATAATGGGTAAAGCGCAGTTCGCTCACCTCTCCCTGGCGCAGGGCTTCGTGTACCGCGCAACCCGGTTCGTTGCGGTGCAGGCAGGCTCCCCCGAAACGGCATTGGGACGACAGGGCAAAAAACTCCCGGAAACTGTGGGCCAGATTATGCTTGTCTTTATTATTGAACGACAGGGTTTTCATACCCGGCGTATCGATGAGTCGACCGCCAAAATCCAGCTCGAACATCTCCGCAAATGTAGTGGTGTGCTGTCCCTTGCCGGAATAGTCGCTGATTTCGCCGGTGCGCAGGTTCAGTTGGGGTTGGATGGCGTTGACCAGGCTGCTTTTGCCCACGCCCGACTGTCCGCTCATCAGCGTTGTTTTATCCTGCAACAACTGCCGGAATGCGCCCAAACCGCGCTGTTCCACCACGGAGGTAGCCAGCACATTGTAGCCGATTTTCTCATACACTCCCTTGAATTCCATAAATTTGGCGATATCCTCGTCGTCGTATAGGTCAGCCTTGTTAAAAACGATGGTCACCGGAATATCGTCCCGCTCGATCATGACCAGAAAGCGATCAATGAAACCCGGCTTGATGGTGGGCTGCACAATGGTCACGATCAACACAGCCTGGTCAATGTTGGCCGCCAGCAGGTGCATATCGTGCTTGCGGCGCGGCGACTGCCGCACCACGTAGTTTTTGCGCGGCAGTATTTTCTTGATCATACCCTGCCCGATCCCTTCCGGCTCCACTTCCACACGGTCGCCGACGGCCACCGGGTTGGTCAGCGGCACATTATCCAAGCGAAATTTGCCGACGATGCGACAATTCATTACCTCCGGCTGGCCGTCCAGGCGGACGTTGTACCAACTGCCGGTAGATTTTACGACGGTTCCAATTTGCATACGTAAGGCGTATAACACTGTTGCTGGCAAAATCGTTCCGCACCCGTACCGGCGGGTTCAGCCGCCGACGCAATTATCGGCGG
>JAYUXG010000203.1:0-1801 GCA_043753125.1 Saprospirales bacterium
GGACCCCAGACCCTGAGCAATGGACGTAAAACACGTGATTATTGGGTGACTGGTTTCATGACGGAACGCATTTGGGAACGGTTCAGCCTGTACGTCAACTTCGAGAATTTTCTGGATACCCGGCAGACAAAGTTCGGCTCTATCTACACGGGCAGTATAGCCAATCCCGAATTTACGGAGATTTACGCCCCGTTGGATGGTTTTGTGATCAATGGCGGCATTAAGATTCGTCTATAAGCATTCTGTCGGTAAATAGAAAAAATGCCATGCAGGTTAGCCTGAAAATATATCTCCCTCTCTACCTTACCCTTTACTTGTTAGCCACTTTCGTCGTCCCCACTTGGCGCGTCTGGCGGCAAACGGGCATGAATCCCATTACTTTCGGCAAGACCGATAACGCCCATAATTTCATTGGGCAAGTGATGAAGGTACTGATCGCCTTGCTCGTCGTGGCCGTAGTGGGCTACTGCGTCGGTGGAGACATCTACCGACAGCTGCTGCCAATAGATTATTTGGAAAGCCACGTATTGCACTGGACAGGACTAGTGTTAATACACATTTCGCTGGCCTGGATCGTGATAGCGCAAGCGCAGATGGCCCGTTCGTGGCGCATCGGCATCGACGAACAACACGAAACCGATCTGGTGACCAGTGGCGTGTTTACCTGGTCGCGTAACCCTGTTTTTTTGGGTATGCTGCTGAGCTTATTGGGCCTGTTTCTAGTCATGCCTAATGCATTGACGCTGTTGCTATTTGTCATATCTTGGGTAGTAATTCAGATTCAGGTGCGGTTGGAAGAAGAATTTTTAGAAAAACAACACGGTGAACAGTACCGAAACTACCGCTCTAAAGTCGGTCGCTACCTCTTTTAATCTCCACCCTATGACTGAAATCCTCATCGGTACGCTGCTGCTCAGCCTGTGGCATACGCTGCTGCCAAACCACTGGTTGCCTATGCTGGCTATTGGGCGGGCGCAGGGCTGGTCGCTGCGGCAGGTGACGCGGGTAACGCTACTCGCTGGGCTGGCCCACGTCGGCAGCACGGTGTTGCTCGGCTTCGGGCTGGCGTTGCTGGGCTGGCAGTTGTCGGCAGCCTTTGCGGAAACGGTTCGCCAAGTGGCGCCGCATTGAAAATCAATTCATTATACAAGAAATGACCATAAAAAGCACAAGCGTCCCTACCTCTTCTATTTCGCTGCCCGCAGACCACACCGCAGAAGATGGTCACGGCCACGATGATCACGATCACGATGGCGACGAAAACCAACCCGTCTGGCGCACGTATGCCCCGGTATTTATTAGTCTTATTATGCTTTTGGTTGGCATTGCGCTGGACAGTTATAGGAAGCCCGACTGGTTCATCGGGTGGGTGCGCCTAATCTGGTACCTGCTGGCCTACTCGCCAGTAGGACTGCCTGTAGTGTGGAAGGGCATCCAAGCGGCAATGAAAGGCGATGTGTTCACCGAGTTTCTGCTGATGGGCATTGCCACCGTCGGCGCGTTCGCCATCGGTGAATATCCGGAAGGCGTGGCGGTGATGCTGTTCTACGCCATTGGGGAACTCTTCCAGGATGCAGCGGTGAACCGCGCCAAACGCAACATCAAAGCCCTGCTCGACGTGCGACCCGATCAGGCTACGGTGCTACGCGACGGCAATTTTGTGGATGTCAAGCCCGATACGGTACAGGTGGGCGATACGATCCGGGTGAAACCCGGCGAGCGTGTGCCGCTCGACGGCACGTTAATGGGTGAGACGGGCGCGGCCTTCGACACCGCCGCATTGACTGGGGAAAGCAAGCCA
>JAYUXG010000204.1:0-1801 GCA_043753125.1 Saprospirales bacterium
TCCAATTCCTGTTCTTCCTGAACATTGATGGGTGCAGCACTCATAGGAAATCTTCTAAAAGAGGATTGACTGCATAACTGCCATCGTCGTATTTGAGCAGCGATAACTCATTGATCAGGCGGGTCACCACGGGAGAATTGGGACGGTGAAAAATGCCTTTTTTCACGTCCTGCAAGATAGCACTTTCGGCTTCGCTAATGTGGTCGTTCATGTGCCGCCCTAGCTCTTCCAGCGCATGCTGTAGGTAGGCCAAAGTAATTTTATTCCCTCGGGCCTTTTTATAGGCATTGATCGCAATGTCCAACAGTTGCCGGGCGCAGCCGCCGGATTTTTTCACTATTAGGTCAAGCGCGTCCAGTTCTATAAAGGCTTCTTTCTCCACCCTTTTGGTAATGATCTGGGCAAAAATGGCGCGGGCCTCCGGCGTATCCAACCGAAACATGGGCAGGTCGATCCGCTCATACAGTTTTTGTTGTGCGGAGTGTTACAGCATATAGCAGGGGGCAATGGGGATGGCCGAAATGAGGTGCGCATCGATGGCCGAAACGGCGGCATAGTTGTCGATAAACAAATCCCGATATTTGTCAAACCCAACTTTTTCGGTGCCATCAAAGACGAACAGGATGTCATCGTATTCTTCCCGGTCGCGCAGTTCCTGCCGGAGGGTAGCGATGATGGCGCTCATTTTCTTGGCCAGCGCGTAGGGATTGCTTTTTACCACCCGGCGGATATGGGCGGCGGTCTCCGTGTTTCTGCTGTACGCCATTTTGAAGCGCGCCGGGTCTTGCTGGAACTCCTGAAACAGGTGGCCGTCGCCGGTCAGTACGTCGTGGTAGGTCTTGCCGATCGTCTCGTGTATTTCGGTATTGACTTGCCACTCTTTGGCGATCTCCTGCAATTCGGCGTGGGCTAGAGAGGGGTACGCAGCGGCCTTTTCGGCCAATTTTCGGACCATTAGCACAAAGAAGTCCTGCCATTCAAATTCCCCCAACGGCAATTCCGTTTCGCAATCGATATAAATGCAGAAGAATCGCCGGGGTTGGTGCAGTTCCTGTACCAATCGGTACAGTTCGAAGGTCTTGCCACAGCCACGGTGACCGGTAAAAATTATTTTTTTGAATAACTGCGGAATGCGCTCCGGTCCCCGACCCTGCTTATAGTTGATGTGGTAGTACAGATCGTTCAAATAGTCCTCTTTGCGCAGTCGGTTCAAATCCACCCATGCCTCCGGGTGTGGGAGAATGTTGAAATTAAGATCAAGCACCTCTTTTATTTCAAAAGACTGACTGACCGGAAATTGATAGGAGATGGCTGTTTCCACGCCGTTATTTTTCCACAAAGATAAACAACTATCGTCCCAAATGCACCAGCAACACACTCACATCCGCCGGACTCACCCCGGAAATACGGCTGGCCTGTCCAATGGTACGTGGCTTGTGACGGGCGAGTTTGTCCCGTGCCTCAATACTCAGGGCCGCCATGCTGCGGTAGTCAAAATCTGCATGCAGGTCCAGGTTTTCCAGGCGGCTCACCTTCTGCACCATTTCTTCTTCCTTGCGGATATAGCCCTCGTACTTGATGTTGATCTCCGCCAGTTCAATCACTTCCCGCTCGTAAGGCGCGAGGAAAGCGGCCAGTTCGGGCAGGGACTGGGCCATCGAAAAAATGTCCGCCTGTGGGCGCAGCAGAATATTGTGGAGCTTGCTTTTTTGCTGAATGGTAGCCGTGTCCATAGTGGTCAGGTAGCCGTTCACCTGTTCGGGTAGCACCGCCGCGAGGCGGAAAAATGCTTCGATCTCGG
>JAYUXG010000205.1:0-11167 GCA_043753125.1 Saprospirales bacterium
CAAACGGCACAGTGGTCAATCCCGGTCTGATGGCCAAGTTAGTCGCCTTAACCAGCCTACCTTGCGTATCCAGCAGACGCAGGCGCAAGTCCGCCGAAATGCGGCTTCGCAACTCTACCTGAAAATCGCCGTCCGTGGGGTTGGGCAATAATCGAATGCCGATTTGCTCGGTTAAATCCCGGATGCCAGAAACAAAGGTAAATGACAGCGTTTTTTCTACCGTCTTGCAGCTATTGGTAGCCAATAGTTTGACCATGTAAATACCCGGTACGGCGTAGGTGTGTAGGGGCGCGGTCTCCGTGCTGGTTTCGCCATCGCCAAAGTCCCACAGGTAGCTCAACGCGTTAGTGCTCGTATTGGTGAAGGTCACGGTTAGGTTTTCCGGTACGGCGGTAAAGTTTGCCACGGGAAAGCCCAATACGCGCAGGGTTTGGGTGGTTGTATCTTTACCAAAGGTGTTTTGCACAACAAGGCGTATTGTTTTCAGACCCGGCGTGTTGTACTTCACGGCATGAGGTCCAACCCCAGTCGCACTGGTTGGTACAGCACTAGTGCCAAAAGTCCACTTGTAATCGCTGCCTGTGTCATTGCTCACTGCTGCCACCAGCACGGTATCGGCACGGCAGACGGTGTCACTGGAAATCGTAAAAGTGGCATCGGGAACGACCACATTGTACTCAACAATACCAATATTGTCCAGAAAAATATTGTTGCCGAAATCGTTGGTGGAAGTGATGCGGATTACCACTGACTGACCGGCAAACTGGCTGAGCGGGATGATCTCGGTCCGCCAATCGTCTTCGCTGACCTGCACATAAGCATTGGTGGTCGCCCCTACGGAAGCCAGCTCTGGGTCGGCTTTTTGCCAAATAGTAATCGGCTCACTGTTGAGATCACAATTTTGAAACACTTGCACCGACAAGGCGTCCGCGTAAGTGCCGTTGTAGCTGGCATGGGCCAGATCGAAGGTAATGGATGGATTGGCCACACTGCCCAAATCAATCGGCGGCAGGTAGAGGTAGTCCTCTTGGCCCCGCTCTTGGTAGCCGAAACAATTGAGGAACACGGCGCGGGTCATCTGGCCGTCTGCCCCTGTAACATCGTCTACCGTGTGGACCCAAGTGGTGGCATGGTCGGGATTGACCAGCGTCCAGCTGACCGGCGGAAACGTGGCCTCATCAAAATCCTCCACAAAATACCCCGTCGTAGTGCCTACCGTGACTTGAAAGGCCACGGCCAGAGTGTCATTGAAGAAGACTTGATCGGCTGGATAGTCCACCCAAACGCGGAGGTTAATCGGACCATTGGCAGCGATTGAAAGAGGGGTTTGGAAGGTGAAAAATATCGTCTCGCCGGGTGGAATGGTGTCCGCCGCTTCGCTCACCGGTGGGTCGTTGTTCACTTGGTAGTACAAGGTGGCCCCGATCACGGGTTCTAATCCTTCGTTTACCAAGCGCACGCTTATGTCTCGGCTAGTTGGTGCGCAGGAGACAATGGCCTCTCCATTGGGCGTGATCAGTTCACGGACCCCCAAATCATTGGCCTGGGGACAGTTCCTCAATTCACCCGGCCAATTGATGGCCTCGGAGCGTCGCCCGGTCAAGCCGTTAGGGTGACTGGTACGGACCGCCACCCACTGCTCGTCCCCCGCATTCTGGATCGGGAAGCTAAAGGAGTTGGTGTCAGACACCCCGCGCAACTCCATGTATTTCTGCCCCAGCAGATACACGCCGTAGGAGAGCGTGTCGTTTTCGGGCGTGGTCCAGCCGATGGTGATCGAGTCCGGGCATACCTTTTCGATCTCTATGTTTTGTGGTATCCGGGCGATGGTGAACGGGAAATCGCTGGTGTCACGTTGGTTGCCACGGGCTATCTGCACATACACTTGGCCGCTCACAGTAGGGGGTACCGTCCAGTCGTACAGTCTCTTAGCGGCGGTAGCAGTGGTCATGGGCAGCCAGGAAGCACCGTTGTTGATCGAATAGCGCAGGGTAAAAGTGCCCGAGTTGCCATAAGCATCCCAATGTAGCCGTTCGGTCTCACCAGGCACAAAACCCTCTCCGCCAGTGGGGTAAGTGAGGGTGACCTCGTCGGTTAGGAATTCCCAGACCACGATGTAGGCTTGTGGGCCGAAAGGCACCTCCGTGCCGCCAACCGTAACGGTGTAGGAGCCAGCATCCGGATTGTCGAGGGCAACCTGTTCTACATTGTTCAAGGAATCGCGGCCTTTCCCGGCGGGCAGGTTGAGGATGTCCGGGATGGGGGTGGGGTCAAGCTTCCAAGGCTGGCTGACGATATCTTCGAAATTCGTTACCGTTAGGTCGAGGTCGTTGAGCAGGGCCTTGGAGGCGTTTTCCGCGGCGGGCGGCTCGGCCCAGTACACCATTATCTTGGCCAATTTGACCCCTGCTGGTATTTGGATGGTGTGGGTGGCCGTACCGCCTTGGTCGGTGCTGCCTTCCAGCCAGCGGTTTTGCTCCAGTAAGCGAAGGGCACGGTGGGCATTCACGTGGCCCCAGCCGAACTGAAAGTCTGGCCCTACATTGCCCAGATCATTGGCAGTATTGAGCAAAGCGGCCTTCAGAAGTGCCGCCGGGGGGTACACGTTGTTGTGCAGCTCCTTATAAGCTTGGGTGAGTTGGGCCAAGCACCCAACGATGCCCGGCGCGGCACCCGACGTGCCGCCGAACACCTGGTACTCATTGTTGGGGCTACAAGAGTTTTGGTCGGTGCCATTGGCCGAAATATCCGGTTTCAACCGTCCATCGTGGGCGGGGCCACGGCTGGAAGTAGGGTCCAGGGTAGCATCGGCGACGAGATTGGCGGTGGCGATGGCGTTCTTACCCATCTTGTGGCCGCCAGTGATATTGCCCCATTGATCGCCCGCCCCATAGCCGCAATCCGCCGAGCCGTTGTTGTTGCCAGCGGAGAACACGTGCATCAAGGTTGGGTTTCCAAACAGTTGTCCGTCAATAGTTTGCGAAGCAATGGTATAGCCTGCATTGCAACCATTGGAGTAAGAGGTATTGGTGATCGTTACGTTTTCGTCCAAATGGAGCGGCAAGGTCTGGTCTTGAAATTCCGCCGTGTAGTCCACCGTGAAAAGTTCGGCCCCAGCGGCCATGCCCTTGACGGTGGGGTTCAAATTGCCGGCACCGCAAATGATGCCACCTACCCCGTCGCCGTGCGTGCCGGATTCAGGGGAACCCACGGCCTCATTGTGCAAGCGGCCCTGGAAATCGATGTGCGGACCGAGCTGGCCGTCGTCGCGCACCAGCACACTTACGCCCGCGCCATTGTAGTGCTTACCGAGGCTGTGGTCGCTGTCGAGTAGGTTGGCACGGTGCAGACTACGTCCCCGCGTATCCTCCGGCTGGCCGGGCGCGGACTTCAATTCCAGGTACTGGATAAAAGGCAACGTGGCGATGGCCGCCAAATTGGCTTCTGGCAGGCGTACTTGCAGGAAACCATTTTCGCGGCCTTCAAGCAACACTTCCAGACCGTACTGACGGCACAGCTCGGCCCCACGCGCAATGGGAATATGAGGGTACAATTGCAGATTCACGTCTATTTTGTCGCCGTGGACCGCCCAGGCCCCGTAAGGTTTTTCGCGCAGCGAACGGGCCAGTTTCCACTCGCCCGGCACGGATATCACGCTGCGCACACGCAGTTTTTCCAAACGGGAAAAATCAAAATTTTGTGGCAGGCTGACCAAATATGCGCCAAAGCGGACATAAGTGATAAATTTTACCCCGGCAGCTTCCAAAACGGCTCGCTCGGCGGCGGTGGGCAACTGGGTACATTGTAGATAACGCACAAAACGCCCATTCACTATTTCGTTGGCAACCACACTGGGATGCTGACGTACCTCGGCATAGTTAGCGGGAAAATACTCCGTTCCCCAAGTAAACTGCACTGCGTAGGGTTGTTGTTGGCCAAAGGCCGAATAAGCCGACAGCCAAGTGGCAGCCAACAGCAAAATGGAATAAAAAATTTTCATGTCCTGACGGGCAAAATTGATCAAAAACGAAGGTAGCGTTACAATTCGCTCAAAAGTAAAGCGATATGCACTGAGTTGGCAAGATTCTCCGTGTTGAATCTCGCGATTTGCCACGATTCGCTATTCGGTCGTTTTTGTAGCTCTCCTGCTCCCATTTTTACCTAAAACAGGTTATGTGGACTACTCTTGGCAGCTAATCTCCGGAAAAGACGTTGACCGCAGCCAGTAAACCAAACAAAAAAATTGCCAGCCACCCTATTGACAAAAGCCAGAGAGGGTTTATTTTTGTACTTGTTTGGTGATCGTATCGGCTTGCTTTGTTGGCGATTGATCATTTTGGCCAAATAATCTGTTCACTATTTTCTAACAAACTCTCGGACTGGCTTTTCCGTCGAAAAGCAATAAGAGAGCGCAACCAACCTTTACTTTTGCCATGAAACATTGGGAAAAGAGCAAAAAAGACCCGCGCAGGGTCGAAGAACCTGCCCGTGTCCAACCGGCGCATGACCACAAAAAGAAAAAGATTAAACCCGTGGAAAAGGTAAAATATCGACTGCGGGGCGTACCAGAGGAGGAAGAGGAATGACAAGGATTACCTAACCAGTCACCGCCGAACACGAGCCATCCCGAATTTTCGGGGTGGCTCGTGCTGTTTAGAGACTATTTGCTCATTACCTTTTTTGCCTATTGCCCATTGTATTTCATTCCCCCTTGCCAATAATTTCAAATGGCAATTCCAACCGATAACCGTCTTTGTCCACCAGGGCCAGGTGGTGTTTGCCAACGGTCGGCTGGAGAGCCATTTGATGAAACGTATGGGTACTGCCAAGATAGGTATTGTCTAAGTGCCAGAATATTTCAACATCGGGATTGCGATGCGCTGCCTGAAAGACGGTGCTGCTGAGCTGGCCGTTTAGGTCCACCGGAACATAGATTTTGGTCGGGTGTTTCGGATAGACCAGTTGCATGGGCGAGTGGCCCTGCGCCACTTGCGAACCGAGGCAATCGGGTCGGAAAGGCGGCGGCGTGCGGTAGCCCGGGTTTTTGCTCTTGAAGTAAAATTCTTCCAACGGCGGCAGCACGAACCACGGGACATGCTGCATGGAGGTAGGTACTTCGCAGTCGCTACTTACCTGCCATTGCCCCGTCGCATCCAGGTGCAGCAGTTGGTGATAGGGGCAGACGCTGCCCCTCAGCCCACTTTTGGGTATCCACACCGTATCCAGGTCGCAGTACTGCCCCGCCCGGAAACCACTCTGGCGACAAACCGCTGCCTGCACCATATCGTCGTACGGCGGATCGAACCAGGCATCGTCTGGCAGCTGCGCAAAGATCTCGAACAGGACGGGTGCGGCCATTTCCACACCCACCAGCCCAGGGCGGCCCTCGCCGTCAGCATTGCCCACCCAAACGCCCACGGCGTAGCGTGGAGTAGCACCGGCGGCCCAAGCGTCCCGAAAACCGAAACTGGTGCCCGTTTTCCAGGCAATAGGCCGTCCCGCTCGAAACAGCTCCCATTCACCCGCACTGTTGGGCCGCTCTACCTCGCGCATCGCCTCGAACGTGTGCCAGATGGCCCCGGCACTCAACAGGTCGGTGGTAGTACGCGGACTGCTTTCCCTTGGTCGCTGCGCTTGCAGCAAGGTCGGTGGGCGAAAATCGTGGGCATCGTAGCGGCCATTACGGTCATAAAAGCCGCCCAGTTCCCGGGCCATGCAGGCATATGTATTGGTGATGTCCATTAAACTTGCCTCTGCACCGCCCAAAATAAGTGACAACCCATAATGTTCCGGTGGCTTATTCAGGGTATTCAATCCCAAACGCCGCAGGTTAAAATGGAACTTTTCCAGTCCATATTGTTGAAGCAATAGCACGAAAGGCACATTGAGGGAACGAATTAGGGCTCTTTTGGCCGGTACTGATCCATCGTAGGATTCGTAGAAATTTTCGGGTTTGTACTCGCCCAATTGCGTAGGCACATCGTGCAGCAGACTGCGCGGCAAAATATCGCCACTTTCCAAGGCCAGGGCGTAGAGGTAAGGTTTCAGAATGCTGCCCGTGCTGCGTGGCGCAGTGATGATGTCCACCGATTCGCCATGCTCTTTGCCGGCCCCCGGTACATTGCCCACATAGGCCAGCACGTTGCCAGTTGGCACGTCCAGCACCACGGCGGCCAAATTGTGGATGTCATTGCCCTCGTAAATATCATGGCGGCGCACCACGATCTCCGTAACGCGTTGTTGCAGGTCGCGGTCAATGGTGGTCAGAAAGCGGTTCGTATTTCTACCCTCGGTCCTCGCCAAGCGGTCGAGCAGATGGGGGGCCAGCTGTGGCAAGGGTAGGGGAGCGTCCGGCAAAGATTCGGAAGCGGCCAGATCGCATTCCGAGGCAGTGAACTTGCCTAAGTCGCGCAGACGTTCCAGCAGGCGGTTGCGCTTGGCCAGCAGCGCGTTGCGGTTGCGGCCAGGATGGATGAGGGCTGGGCTATTGGGTAACACGGCCAAGGTCGCCGATTCGGCCCAGGTCAGCAACTCTGGGCGTTTGCCATAGTACCGCCAAGAAGCCGCCTCCAAGCCCACCACATTGCCGCCAAAGGGCGCATTGGAAGCGTAAAGCGCTAATATAGAACGCTTTGAATAGGTAAGTTCCAGTCGGGTAGCCATGGCCATTTCGACAATTTTTTCCAGCATGGTTCGGCCTGGATTGTTGCGCGCCATGCGGATAACCTGCATGGTGAGGGTACTGCCTCCGCTGACGACTTTGCCCTGACGAATATTTTGTACCAACGAACGGACCACGCCAACGGGGTCCACGCCGGGGTGCCACCAAAAACGTTTATCCTCAAAAGCCACCAAACAGTCGGCGTACTTGGGCGGCACTTGGTCGGTTTTGGGAAAACGCCACTGCCCGTCCGTGGCAATGCGGGCACCCAGCAATTCGCCGTTGCGGTCTTCCACTACCTTGGACACCGGTTTATCGAATAAGGGATTGGGAAGACAAAAAAGCCAGAGTATTAATAGAACAATGCCGACGATAGTGAGGCGGGGCCTACGACGGCCAAGGGACAGCATCCGTAGAGCAACTCGCCGACCTAGTCTGCTCATTTTTTCAAAGCCCACCAATAGTAAACGTTGCAACGCTCGTTATTTTGGGTCAAATGTAGAGACGTTGCATCCAAGGTCTCTACATTCGCAACGTCGATATATTTTATTCCCCAAGAATCAGTCCGGCAGCGGCAGAAAAAGTACGTGCCGCCGACACTAATTTACAATAGTACATCCCCGGCCCCGGCAGCTCCCGCCCTTTTATTCGCCACTGCTGATGACCCGCCGAAAAATTACGGTGCTGCATCAAAATGGGCAGGCCGGTTACATCCGTCACTGATAGGTAGACTTCTCCCGCCTCCGGCAAATCGAACGCCAGCGTAGTTTCCTGGGAGAAGGGATTGGGGAAAACCTGCATGGTCGCCTGGTCGCTCGAACCTGGTATTGGTAAAAACCGCAGACCCAGTGGCGCAATACTTGCTTGGTCAACGGGGTAGGATTCCGGAGCGACCCGTTCACGTTGCAGCTGCACTACTGACTGTAGGTTCACCATTTGTTTTGGCAAAAAATGCAGTACCAACACTACCGAATCCGCCGGGCCGGGCTGACGTTGCCCGTCATCCCAACTGACGGCTAACGAATGGTCGTTTCGGCGGGCCACATGGCTATCGTTCAACAAGCCGGATGATCGTATTTCCACCGAATCTAAATCTACCAAGTCAGGTTGCCAGGCCAATTCAAACTGGAACCCCGCCAGTGCTGACCAATTTTTCAAACGCACTAGTATGGCAACGGGCAAGCCGGGCTGCAATGTCAAATCTGGCAGCTCCACCCAAGCTGTGTCGTGCGGCGAGCGCGGATCGGCAAAATTGGTCGTTTCGTTCAGGTCGCCCACTTTGATGCCGATAAAGTTTTGATTGGGCTGATCTTCATGCAAATTGGTCAACATAATAGCCTCTGGCGGCGCATTCGTAAAGGGGTTGAGGGTATCGGCGAACACAAAATTGGCGGGCATGAAACGCCACGATCTGCCAGTCGGCAGGGTATCGAGGATGCCCAGAATGACTTTTCGCAGTTGCACAATGTCGAACGCGGTGATGGAGCCGGAGCGATTGGCATCGGCCGCCAGCATTTTGTAGGGGGAGTGCAGTGGTTGCAAACCGAGAATGTGCCGAGAGATCAGCAACAGGTCGAAAGTGGTAACGCCGTTGAGCCATTTGGCGTTGTTGTAGGGGGCCAAGGCGTAAGAGCCGCGCGGCAGGTCGCTAAAGGCGAAATGGCCCAGGCTGTCACAGTCCAACGTTTCGGCAAAGCCATTACCGGTCAGATGCATGGCTATTTCGGACACTGGTTGGCCCGTTGGCATCCTGATCCGGCCATCCACTTTATAAAGGGCAGTGCCACACACATCGGCGGTATCCTGCACGTTCACCAAGGCCTGACAAGTCGCACTATTGCCCGCTATGTCCGTCACGGTCAGCACTACTGGTTGATAACCAGTTTGTTGGCAGGTAAAAGCCGATGGTAAAGCAGTGAAAGTCAGACTTCCCACAGGTGAACACTGGTCACTGCTGCCCCCGTCCAACAAAGCGACGTTTAGCATAGTCAAACTGTCCAGCCCCTTCTGGATGACTAAGCCCGTGGCGCATACGGCAGTGGGCGCGGTGGCATCCCGCACGGTAATGTGCAACGTTTGCTGGGCTATATTTCCGCAGCCATCGGTGGCCCGGAATGTCACGGCATGCTCCCCCAGCGGATAAATACCGGAGGCATTCACGCCCGCTGTGGCGTACGCGCTGTTGTGGGTGATCGTCACCGTGCTGCTGCAATCGGTGGCCGTTGTGTTAGAGAGAATTACTTGCGCCATACAGCCCGGCTGATTGACCGCTACCGTCATATCGGCAGGCAGGCTGAGCAAAGGGGGCGTGTTGTCGTGTACATTTATGATTTGGGCGTATTGCCAATAGCCCTGTGTACCGCCGTTGGGGTTGTACAGACAAAAATCAATGACTTTCCAAGTGCGCACGAGGCGGTAACAGCCGGGCGGTGGGCTTTGAAAAACCTGGTCGGTGTAAGTTACGGAGAGCGGAGAACAGGATTCGCCAGTCAGCGTGGGCTGACCGGTGGCTGCCGGGGCGGTCGCATCCGTGCTGCCGCAGCCATTTACGGTCAGGTCCGCCGGAAAGGCCACCGTGGTGGTATTGATGGGCACCAAACTAATGATTTGGGTACACGACTTGGTATTGCCAGCCGCATCGGTGGCCCGCCAGGCACGGGTAACCAAGCCGATGTGGCAGCCATTCCAGGCTACCGTGTGGGTAGAATCCAAGCTGTGCAAGGTACAATTGTCGGTGGCCAGGGCAGTGCCGGTCAAAAAGAGGTCGTGGTAATCCTGTCTGCAGGTCAGGGTCGCGTTGGCCGGGCAAACCAACGTCGGTTTCAAAAAATCGCGCACGGTCACGTGGCTCACGCAAAAATTGTCCAGCCCCACTTCGTCCCGGACGCGCAGAGTGACTGGCACTTGGTTGGGCAAATCGGCACAAGTCACCACCAGCGACGAAGCATAGGTTACCCCATCGCGGCTGATGGCCAGCGTGAGGCCGCCACATTGGTCATAGCTACCACCGTTCAGGGCGGTGGCGTACAGGTTGGCCATGCCGTTGGAACCCAAGGATAATTGTAAGGCTCCGGAACAGACTACCGTGGGCGGTGAATTGTCCACCACAGTCACCACAGCCGTAGTGGAAGCACTGTTGCCGCAAGCATCGGTGGCCACGTAGGTCACCACGTGGCTGCCCAACGGCACGTTCGCGAACGGCCCAAACCCCTGGCCGTACTCCCATACCGGAGCAATAGTCACCGCCGAGCAATCGTCTGTGGCACTCGCAGCCGACAGGGTCACCAGGGCATCGCACTGGTTGCCGGACGTACCGACCGTGCGATTGGCAGGCGTCGTCACCACGGGCGGCGTTTTGTCCTCTACTTGGATGAGCTGTTGGCGTTGGGTGACTACACCGCCACAGAATTCGATCAATATCCAGGTACGCAACACGCTGTAACCCGCTGGTGCACAAGCACTAATGATTTGATCTTCATAACCGATGCCTATTTCGCAGAAGTTGCCGTTGGCAATGGGCTGACCACCCACGGTAGGTTGCCCGGTCAGATCGAGGTCGTTGGGGTCTTCGCTACAGTCCAGGGAGGGCAAGGCGAACCCGTTGCGGTTGGGCGGAAACATCACGTCTTCCGCCGTTGGTCGGCGGACCCAGATTTGCTGCACACAGGTGGTGGAATTGCCCGACTCGTCCGTCACCATCCAGCGGCGATCAAAACGGCGAACGACTGGGGAACCGGCGTGGACGGTAGCACAATCGAAATCGGTTTCTGTGTCAATATACTGACGGTCTAATTCCGCCGCCGGGGTGCAATTGTCGGTCATACTTGGCAAGCCCGTATTGGAAGGAGCGACCTCCTGGCCGCAGAACAGGGTCATTGCGGGGCAGGACAAAGTTGGCGGCAGGGCATCCTGCACCACGATGCCAGTGGTACAGCTATTGCCAGTGGCCAAGTGGCGCACCGTGGCGGTAATAGGCTGGCCGACGTGGCTACAGGTCAAGGGGTTGGGCAGCAGTACGCCCTGTGCAGTACGCAGTTTGACCTCAAATGGCCCGGGACAAGCCGAGCCGCCGCCCAATAGGAGCAACGTAGGCGAAATGGTCACTTGACCAGCGTCGTCCAGCGAAACGGTCAGGCTTTGGTTGCACACCAGTGTGCATTGCGCCGAAACCTGTACATAGGGCAGTAGAAAGGCTATCAGGGAGAAGATTGAAACCAGCAGACCCGCAGGAAGCGGGCTGATAAAACGAATCGGTCGGGACATTGTCAGATGGATTAAGCCTACAGAAAAATCTGTTCGGAAGTTTTGCGGGGACTATCGTTGGTTTAAGGGTGGTTTGGAAATGGCCTTCGGATGGGACAAAGGCAAAAGTAATGCCATAAGTGGATTGGTGATTTGCAACGTGGCAATATGCCAAAATTAGGCACGGACATATAAATTAGGCAAAATATGATTTGTCATTGGCAAAGAAATCACGGATTTTGCCGTTGCCTGAATTTTATATTT
>JAYUXG010000206.1:0-11155 GCA_043753125.1 Saprospirales bacterium
TGTTCGGCATCCGTCCCGATCAGCGACCACGTACCCAGGCCCGGCGTAAAACTGACGCGGAGGTCGGTCTCGCCTTTTTCCACAAAAACAAACTGGATATTGGCCACCTGCGACCATTCGGGGGCGTACCTGCGCACCCGGCTGCGGACGACCTCTGAACCACCCATGAAACCGACCTTCAGGGTGCGGCCATTGGGCCAGTACTTGCCCAGTTCCGGCTTGAAACCAACCGCTCTGGCCACCATGCCGGGCGGCAAGTCCGGCTGCTCTGCTTCGATGGGATCAAGGATGATCTCGGTACAAATACGGTAGGCATCGTCTTGCTGTGCTTGCGTTGTGAGCGGCAGCAGACCCAAGAAAAATATCAAAAGATGGAGCAGTCTCATCGTTGTGTGTAGGAGGGAAAAAATTCCGCCCATATTGAATTGTGAAAAAAGGACACCCATAAACTACGAAGCGGGACAAAAAATTATGACTGAATAGTTAGGGAGGGCTTAAAGTTTTATTAAGGTAGGGAGCGAATATGGCTAAGTGCAGCATGGGGAAAGAAGATGATTGCCAACATATTGCGGATTTATTGGGCAATAGTCGCGCCTTACCCGCACCGATTTTCATCAACATCGCTACAAAAGTCGGGACAAAAAAATGTTTCCTGAAGGGTTTGCAAATCTGATGTTGGTGCGTACACTGGCCACGTCAAAGGATCGAAATATGCTCCCTGCGTTCCAAGTGCTTTGCTATCGTTCTCGCCTCAGGTGCGGAATTTGACTTGATTTTGAAAATTGTTCGGCAAATTCATACCTTTGATGCCATCAAACGATGGCATCATGATTTATAAGTACTACGAAGGAACCCCCCAAATAATCAATTTGTCAACCGAGATTGGCAGGTTGTTAGGAATTGTAGATGCTACACACCTTAGAAAGCCAAAGACGGAGCTTAGGAAAAAGAACAAGGTCAAGACCATTCGTGCTTCATTGGCGATAGAAGGGAATACTTTGAGCGAAGATCAGATTACTGCGATAATGGACAATAAACGTGTAATTGGTCCCACTAAAGATATCAAAGAGGTCGAAAACGCAATTCAAGTATATGAAAACCTTTCAAACCTTGACCCCTTCTCAAAGGAGTCTTATTTAGAAGCACATAAACGATTAATGATTGATCTGGTGGATATGCCGGGCCATTTCAGAACGGGTTCAGTCGGAGTGATGCAAAGGGATAAAGTAGCGCATTTAGCCCCGCCAGGATGGAATGTCGATAATTTGATGACAAATTTGTTTGGATACCTTGAAAATGGAGAAGATAACCTGATTATCAAGAGTTGTGTATTCCACTATGAGATGGAATTTATACATCCCTTCTTGGACGGAAATGGAAGAATGGGGCGATTGTGGCAGACGATCATATTAATGAAAGTGAATCCTGTGTTTGAGCATCTACCAATTGAGCAAGAAATAAAAGAGAGTCAGGATGAGTATTATAATGTGTTGAGTCAATGTGATAAAGAAGGCTTGTCTACAAAATTTGTCGAATACTCATTGGGTAAAATAAAATTGAGTTTAGCGAAATTGGTGGACACTCAAAGGGATAATTTTACGGATGCGGAGCGCTTGGACTACTTCCTGAATCAAATTGACATAGGTGGGTTCACAAGGAAAGATTATCTGAAGATGTTTCCTCACATATCAACCGCAACCGCTACAAGGGATTTAAGAAAAGGCGTTGAGGAAGGGATATTAGCCAGGCAAGGAAACGATCGACTGGCGAGCTATCAAAAGAAAGAAATGACTGTACCCAATTATGGACTGCTTTTCATAGCCGACCAAGCACGGCCATGCAAGTAGTACTTTCGTTGTAGCAAAAAAATATGACAGAATATCTATCTTATAAATGGGAAGACAATCAAGAGTTCATCGACACTTTTGACGAACTTCCCTTGTGGAGTGCTTCCTTTGGACTTTTGCTATTTAAGCATTTGGAATTAAAGCCGAATTTAAGGGTTATTGATATTGGTTCGGGGGCAGGTTTCCCTTTAATGGATCTTGCCGGGCGCCTTGGAAAATCTTGCCATCTCTATGGACTGGACCCTTGGGAAAATGCCAACCAACCTGAACGGACACTGGAAAGAATTTTACCACATTTTTGAGATGACCCTGCAACAACTTGGACGAGAAAAAATAGTAAAGAAATTGAAGTTGCATCAAGAACATCGTGGGACAATAGAGAGTATCTCTAAGCTATTCACCGATCATGGGCTTATAGTACGCCGACAGTATGAAGAAAATTTTGACATGAAGTTTTTAGATGGAAGTGCTTTTTTAAACCATTACTTTGTGAAGCTGGGTTGGTTGGCCTCTTGGAGAGACCTTTTACCACAAGAAGAAATAATAGAAATTTTTACCTCACTCGAACAAAATTTAAACGCCTATTCCATCGCATCAGGGGGTCTAACTTTAACTGTTCCAATGGCCTATATGGAAGGCGAAAAAAAGTATTTGTAGAACATGGAAGGGGTTTAGCAAAAAGGGAAAAGGGGCTTAGGCAAAAAGAGGGGAGGTAAAATATAAGCACTAAAGAACGTAAAAGCGGGTGGAAACAATTTTGCACACTTTACGTTCTTTGCGACTCAACATTATTAGATTGACAAGGTTTTGAAGAATGCAAACTGCAACGGGCTGACGATCAACGATCTAAACCTTTGGCACTGTAGCCACGAAAGCGAAATAGGCCTCTAATTTTTCTAAATCCCTCTCCACCATCCATCAAAACACCCGCCAGCATGACTATACTTGAAACCGCGCGTCTGCGCATCCGCGAACTGCGCGACGACGATTTGTACGGCATCTTCCTTCTGCAAAGCGACCCGACGGTGATGCAGTACATACGCCCGGCAGAGACTGACCCGGCACCGGTGTACGACCGGCTGGTGCATTGGGCCGCCTACCACGCCCGGCACCCGAAATTGGGGGTGTTTGCCATGGAGATGCGTACTACCGAATCCTTCGTCGGTTATTGCACGGCCCGGCACATGGATTTCGACGCCGGGCGTGATCTGGAAGTTGGGTATGTGCTGATGCCTCGGTTCGCCGGGCAAGGCCTGGCCACCGAGGCGGCCTCTGCGCTGACGGACTATTTGTTTCAGGAAATGCAGGCCAACAAAGTGGTCGCCGTCACCGACCCTGGCAACAGGGCCTCGCAGCGGGTGCTGGAAAAATGCGGCTTCCAGCCAGTGGGAATTATCAAGATTTATGGGACGGACTGCGTGCTTTTTGAGCATCCGCGTAGCAAAGAACGCCCGATTGTGCTATAAATAGCCCATGCGTTGCAAAGAGCGTTCGTCGTCGCGCCAGTTGTCGCGCACTTTCACCGTCAGTTCGAGGAAAACCTTGGTCTGCAAAAACCGTTCGATGTCGGCGCGGGCGTAGGTGCCGAGTTTCTTGATTGCGGCCCCGCCCTTGCCCAAAATGATGGCCTTTTGCGTCTCGCGCATGACAAATATGGTGGCCTGGATTCTGGAGATCGCCTCGCCCGCATTGGTATGGGTCTCCTGAAAAGTATCCACGTTCACTTCGCTGGAATATGGCAACTCGTCGTCGTAAAGCATGAATATCTTCTCGCGAATAATCTCTCCCACAAAAAATCGTTCGGGGCGGTCAGTCAATTGGTCCACCGGATAAAACGGTTCGCCAGCGGGCAAATACGCCAGGATTTTCTCGAGCAATACTGCCGCCTGCGGGGCTTTAAGAGCCGAAATGGCCATGTAATCGGCTATTTCCACGCGTTTCTTCCACCAACCCGCCACATCTTGGGCGCGTTGCTCCTGCACCAGATCGGCCTTGTTGGCGATCAGGAAAATCGGGGCCTTGGCCTTGGTCAACACTTCGATCACTGGGTTGTCGTTTTCCAGTTCTTCGGTCAGGTCGGTCACAAAGAGCATGAGGTCGGCATCTTCCACCGTACCCTCCACGAAGCGGTTCATGGCCAGGTGCATCTTGTACGACGGTGATTTTACGTAGCCCGGTGTATCCGAAAACACGATCTGAAAACCCTCGCCAGTCAGAATGCCAATGATCCGGTGGCGCGTGGTCTGCGGCTTGTGGGTGATAATACTCATGCGTTCGCCCACCAGCGCGTTCATGAGGGTGGACTTGCCGGCGTTGGGCCGACCGATGATGTTGACGAAACCGGAGCGAAATGACATTACTAAGAATATTGAGATTGTTGACGGGCTTCGTCGTGGAGAAAAGCTGTTGAGGTTGTGGAGAGGCTATTGTCGTTGAAAGACTTCGCTGTTGAGAATGTGGAGGGAGTTACGGGTTTGCTCAATAGCGGAGCCTCTCCATCTTTTTTCTCAACAACCTCAACATTTCCCTCATCCCTCTCCCAATCGTCGCACGCGGCCTTCCACCAGCGCATTCAAGATCGAAAAGACGACCTGTGGTTTCTGGGGTTGCCAGTAAATGTCATCGTAGTCTTCGCCGAAATAGGCGTACAATTGCAAATTCGCATCGTGCATTTCCTCTTCCACGTGCTTGCGCAAGTTCAGCAAAGCGATCCAGCCGCCTGCTTCGCGCGCTTCTTCGGCCCATTCGGCGTAGTAGTCGTCATCGCCGGAGGCATGGAAATTGAGCACATTTTCGCAAAAAAATACAAATTTGGTGATGCCTTGCAGCATCAGCGGGTCGGCGATTTCCCGCTTCAGGAACATGACGTCATTGTGCAAGGTATCGTTCCATTCGCCAATCAATTCAATCAGTGCGTAGTGCTCGTCATAGTCGACAAAAAGGACTTTTCCGTACAAGGTAGAAGACCCGAAGTCGTCCCACTGCGGATGGAGATAAAAATTGTACAGCTGGTGAGTAAATTCAAATTCGCTGTACTCCCGCCCAAAAAAGGGCGAGTGCTTGTCTTCGGAAGCGATATATTGGTCGCGCCACTGAAAATGTGGTTCTATATTGTGCATGGCAGCCAGGATGAAATAACCGGGTGGGATGGTTGAAAGCACAAAAATACCCAAACCAACGCAATGTCAGCGGAACAAAACGTTTTCAAGATCGTCGTCACCGGCCCCGAGTCGTCGGGCAAGACCACTTTGGCCCAGCAACTGGCCACTGCACTGGGCGTAGCCTGCGTGCCGGAATTCGCCCGTTTTTACGTCGCCCATTTGGGTCGCCCCTACCAACGGAACGATCTAAAAAGGATTGCCAGGGGCCAACAACTGTGGGAAGACTGGTTCGCACAACGAATAACCGGTCAGCCAATCATCCAGCCAACCATACTGGTCTGCGACACCGATTGGACGGTCATCTATATTTGGGGACAATATAAATATGGTGCCGCTCCTCTCCCCCTCTTCCCCTCTCCTTTTCTCCCCCCTGCCTCCCCTACCCTTTATCTCCTTTGTGTCCCCGACATCCCCTGGCAGCCTGACCCATTGCGCGAACACCCGGCGGAACGGGATGTCCTGTTCGAGCAATACGACCACTTATTGCAATCCATCCGTGCCAACTACTATATCCTGCGCGGCGATGCCCCTAGCCGACTGCAAACAGCCCTCCGCTTGGTTCACGAATTTTGCTCACCTTTGCGGGTCAAACTCATTGGGGTGTCCCGCAAGAAATCGCTGGACTGAGATTATACCCATCGAACCTGCCCGGGTCATGCCGGGAAGGGAATAGAGACGGGTAGTGGCATCACTACACCTGCGAAGCCTCTTCGTCGGTGGATGTTTCACTCAATTTATTGATTTTCATGTTTTTATCAAGTTTATTATTGCGCTTTTTGCAGCTTGAAAATGGCGGGTTGCCTTTTGCCTTTTGCCTTTTGCCTTTTTTCTCGGTTGCCCAACAACCCGATTCGATTGCCCTGCAAACGGTTGTTATTCAAGCAACTCGGGCCGATGCAACCAGCCCGGTGCCACATACCAACCTTTCGGCAGCCGCTATCGCCAAGACTTACCAAGCGCAGGACATACCGTTTCTCTTGACGGGCGTACCATCGCTGGTGGAGACCTCCGATGCGGGCGGCGGGGTGGGCTATACAGGTTTGCGCATCCGGGGCAGCGACCCCACGCGGGTAAACGTGACGATCAACGGTGTGCCAATCAACGATGCCGAGAGTCAGGGAATGTACTGGGTGGATTTGCCCGACCTGGCGGCAAGCGCGGCGGAAATCCAGGTGCAACGCGGGGTCGGTACCAGCACCAATGGGGCGGGGGCCTTCGGGGCCACGGTCAACGTGGACCTGTCGCGCGTGGAAGCCGAGCCGTTTGCGACCATCGCCAATTCGCTGGGTTCTTTTGGCACGCGCAAGCATTCTGCTTACCTGGGTACGGGCCTGCTGGCGGGCAAACTGGCTTTCACCGGACGGATGTCGACCATCCAGTCGGATGGCTACATCGAACGCGCCCATGCCGCTCTGAATTCCTTGCACCTGACCGGCACATACTTGGATGACCGGCAATCGCTACAAGCGCATTTGCTATCCGGCCACGAGATCACCTACCAAGCGTGGGAGGGCGTTCCTGCACAATACGCAGAGGATGAACAACTTCGACGCTTCAATACTGCCGGCAAGGAACAGCCGGGCGAACCTTATGCCGATCAGGTGGACGATTACACCCAGCGGCACTTGTTGCTGCATTACAAACGTATTTTATCGCCCCAACTTAGCCTACAGTTAAATGGCCATTATACCCGGGGGGTCGGTTTTTATGAGCAGTATAAAGCCGATCAAGCATTGGCGGACTATGGGCTTTCTCCCATTGATACGGCTATTTCATCGACCCACTTGGTACGACGGCGTTGGCTGGACAACCATTTTTACGGCAGCACTTTTGCCTTGCGTTGGACGCCGCAACTGCGCTGGCAGCCAACGCTGACCTTAGGTGGTGCAATGAGCCGTTATGCAGGTCGGCACTTTGGAGAGATAATTTGGTCGGAGTATAATATTGGTACGCCAAAGGATTTTAGATACTACGACAACCGTGCAGACAAACGCGACGCGAATATTTTCTTGAAAACGGAGGCACGGGTGGGCAATGGCTGTACGGTGCTGCTCGATTTGCAGGTGCGTACCGTGCAGTACGGCTTTTTGGGCTTCAACAACGAGCGTCAGACAGTTGATCAATCCATTGCGCTGACTTTCTTCAACCCAAAACTGGGCCTGCACTGGCAATTCGCCCCGCAGTGGACAACTTATGGTTTCTTCGGGGTAGCCCATCGGGAACCTAACCGAGACGATTATACGCAGTCCACGCCCCAAAACCGGCCACGATCCGAACGACTGTATGATGTAGAAACCGGTCTCAAAACCATACGTGTCCGTTGGAACGCTACAGCGAATTTTTACTGGATGCAGTATCGCCATCAGCTCGCCTTAGATGGACGACTGAACGACGTAGGGGCCAACATCCGCACTAATATACCTGCCAGCTTCCGAGCTGGTGTAGAACTCGAGGCCGCCGTACAAATTACCTCTCGCTGGCGAGTCACGGCGAACGCAGCATTCAGCCGAAACAAGGTTCAAGCGTTTATGGAATACCGCGATAATTGGGACACCGGAGGGCAGGATTCTATAATGTATCAGCACACCGATCTGGCTTACTCGCCCAACGTGATCGCGCGCGGAGAATTAGGTTGGATTATTCTCCACAGGAATCAGCACACACTGAGTATCTCTTGGTCGGGCAAGTACGTGGACCGACAGTTTTTGGACAATACTTCCAATGCCAATAGCAGCCTTGCTGGCTACTTTTTTAGCGATGTGCGGCTGAATTATGACCTTAAAAAAGTAGTGGGCAAAGAGGTCAGCTTACTGTTGGCCATCAACAATCTCTTTAGTAAAAAATACGCTTCCAATGGCTGGACCTATCGCTACACTTCGCAGGGTTATGATGCCCGTCCCGATAATCCCTATGCCCGCTCGGAAGGCAATGGCATATACAACCTGACCGGATTCTTTCCGCAGGCGGGGCGGCATTGGATGGGAACGGTAGTAGTGCGTTTTTGAAGAAGGGGTTTAGAACACCGTGTTCTAAACCCCTTCCAAACCCTTTATTCTTTTTCAAACCCTCTAAACTTGCGCTTATCAGTTCACTGGTACCAAAATACGCTGGCCCGAAATAAGCACCTCGGTTATTTCCTTATTATTTACAATGGCCAGCTCTTGGGCGTTCGCTTTGTACTTGATCGCGATAGAGTTTAGCGTCTCGCCTTCTTTCACGATGTACTCCTGATAATTGGGCGTTTTAGTTTGCGGTGGCAACATCTGGCTGGCCGTAGCGGCAGGTTGCTGTTGCTGAACAGCGGTGGCTGGGTTTGGCTGGGGTATGGAACCAGTCACTGGCGTCTCATAAAAACGGTCCCGGTCTTCGCCGGAAAGAGTTGGGGTTGGAGTCGAATTCGTGGCAGGAGAGGTGTTGGTATTATACTGAACCGGCGTTTGTGGTGCTGGAACAGTAGCGTTCGGAGTACTTAAAAACGCGCCGCTGGTCGGGTACTGCGTACCAGTTGGCAAGGGATTGGGATTCGTAGTAATAGTCGTGGTGGTAGCGGTAGGAGCAGGCATTTGTGGCGCGTATTCCGAGATAACCAGCCGTTGGCCGGGCCGGATGGTCACGTTGCCACTGGGGGGTATGTTGTTCAGCATACGCAGGCGACCGATTGAGATGCTGTACATACGGGCAATCCCAGTCAAGTTCTCCCCTTGTCGCACCGTGTGCACGGCTTGGGGTTGGTTGGGCATGACTGTTACTGGAGCAACGTATTCATTGGTGTTGTACTGTACTGGCGTATAATTGTATTGTGGTGGTGGCACCGTCTGCGTGGCGGGTTGCCGCTGTTGCGGCTGGTTCCAGTAGATGGACTGATTCACCACGGTCGATGCAGCAGCCTTGGTTTTAGCGGAGTGTTGCACCGGCTTAGGCGCAGCAGCACCTTTGGGAGAGACTTTTGGCGGAGCCTGGATCCAGATTTTTTGGCAGACCTGTACTTTGTCCGGGTCTTTGATATTATTCCAGCGGACCAGTGATTTCACATCCACCCCATAGGTGCGGGCTACGGCATTCAGCGTCTCGCGGGGTTGCAGGAGGTGATAGCCTGGACCCATCGGTTCCGGGCAGTTGGCTGGTTGTGTATAGACCGGCGTGTTCACGCCCGGAATGCCGCCGTTTTGCTTGATGGACTCCGTTTCTTTGTCCTGGTTGGGCGGCACCGCTGTGGAAGCCGGGCCATAGACCTCCTGACCCGCCCATTTAGAGACCGTGGAACCACCACCAACGGGGCAAAGGGTCGCTATATAGTCTTCCAAGGCCACGCCATTGACCTTGGTCAACCGCATTTGGTTGTTCTCTGCTTCGGCAGCACTTTTGCCCGTGCGGTCAGCAGTGATACCGATGCCGGTAATGAAATCGAAATCAGACCGCTCCGGGTTGTTCTGGGTTGGCACGCGCCGGAAGGAATACTCGTTGCGGCAATTGTGCGCTTTTGTCCCACTAAAATACAGATAGGCATTGGTGCCGGGCAGGGCCAGGTTTTGCTCGTACACCAAGTTGTTGGTATCCACGGCAAAGGCGTAACGCGGGGTGCGGAACTGGAGCACCGGACCATACCGGGTGATTTGCGAAGCACTCGCCAAAGGCACCAGCGTATAGCCCTGGGCATTCTGGTGTACCATGTACACGGGGCGGACATTCTTGTTGATGGCATCCACAAAGGCCGCGTTGATGTTGAACTCGCGACAGTTCAGCGTACCGGGCGGCAAGGAGGGTGAAGTGAGCGCGGGCTGCCCGGCGGCGAGCAAAAACTGCTCTTCCATGCGCGGATGCACGGAATAGGTCAGTTGTATGTTGGTGCCATAGGTGTAGCTATACTCCAACTGGTCCATGCAATCACGGGTGAACAGCAAATAGATGGGCGCAGTTTGAGCGGTCAGGGCGGTCAGGGCCAGCAGATAAAAACAGGAAAGCAAGAGTCGTTTCATAGCAGACTATTTGATTGAGAAAGTGGGTTTAGGCGGGCTTTGTTTTGCCCAACGGGGCGCAACCGGACAAAAACGGAATATTTGCTGCAAGGTTAGGGGAAAAACGATAATCAATTGTTTGAAAATCAAGAGAATATTGATTTTAACGCGAAAAAACCTTGCCAAACCAAATGAATAAACCCAAAAACCTCTTTTTGCGGGACAAATTGCACTGCCCGCGCACATACCGCTGGGTATTTTCACGGAACAGGTCTACTTTTGCCGGATGTCAAAACCTTTGATCTTGGTCACCAACGACGACGGGATCGTCGCTCCCGGCATCCGGGCGTTGGTGGAAGTAGCCGCCGAAATGGGCGAGGTAGTCGTGGTGGCCCCCGACTCCCCGCAAAGTGCCAAGGGCCATTCTATCACCATCAGCAACCCGCTCCGCATCAAAAAAGTGCAGGCATTCCCCGGCATCGATGCCTATGAATGCTCTGGTACGCCGGTGGACTGCGTGAAACTGGCCAAGCACGTCGTGCTGAAGGGCCGTACCATCGACCTTTGTGTGTCGGGCATCAACCACGGCAGCAACGCCTCCATCAACATTCTGTATTCCGGTACCCTGTCGGCAGCTATGGAGGCTTCGTTGGAGGGCATCAAAAGTATCGGGTTTTCGCTACTGGATTTCAGCTTCGAGGCCGATTTTCAGCCCGGCAAAAAGTGGGTGCGCAAGGTTATACGCTATGCCCTCGACCAACCGTTTATCCACGGCCACTTATTGAACGTGAATATCCCTAAGTTGCCGGAGGCCGATATCAAGGGCCTGCGCATTTGCCGTCAGGCCGACGCTCGTTGGGTGGAGCATTTTCAGGAAGGCCGCGACCCCTATGGCCAGCCCTACTATTGGTTGAGCGGCGAATTTGTGAACCTCGACCAGGGAGAGGACACCGACGTACACGCGCTGCACCAGGGCTACATTTCAGTGGTGCCTTCTATGCACGATCTGACCAATTACCGGGCGATGGAACACATGATGGGGCTGGAATCTTTTCAAAGTGGTTTATAAAGGTGGATGAAGGTTTATTAGGGTTGATCATCAACAGCCATCCCTGCTCAAATCATGGTAGCTACTTTTGAAGTAGTACCTGGGGACTAGCACACGCAGAATCAAGTTTCAAATTAACACATT
>JAYUXG010000207.1:0-4628 GCA_043753125.1 Saprospirales bacterium
TTCCAAATAGGCAAGTCCGCCGACCGCCAATATTTGTAGTACCAGAAAAATGATTCCAAGCAACTTTGCACTACTGTAATGAAGGAAAAAAAGCACCAGGCTAACCCCTGCCCATAACCAATTTGCTTTCACCAATGTTCTGAGCAAAGGAATAGAGATTGATTTTTGGGTAGCTAAAATAAAAGCCACTATTGCGTAAAGTAAAGTCACACTTGAAACTACGTACTTTTTTGAATGATTCGATTTTAATTGGTGCTAACTACTATTTAACGCAATTTCTTACAAACATCACATCCACAATCACCTCACAGCACACAAAAAACAATCATAAGGCGCAGCCCATTTAAATTAGTTGAAAGGCATTTATCCTGAACCGTCAAGCGGGAGAAAGATAGCGGGGACACCTTGCCACGCCAATTCATCATTAACATCCATAATTATCACAGCGTCCCCCGCAACTCCTGCTCCCGCTCAATCGCCTCAAACAAAGCCTTAAAGTTCCCTTTGCCGAACGACTTGGCTCCCCGGCGTTGGATGATCTCATAAAATACCGTCGGGCGGTCTTGTACGGGCTTGGTAAAAATTTGCAGCAAGTAACCATCTTCATCCCGGTCGATCAGGATGTTGAGGGCTTGGAGGTCGGCCAGGTTTTCCTCAATCGGTCCCACGCGGGTTGGCACGTCTTCATAATACGTCTCCGGTATTTGCAGGAAGTCCACCCCGTTTTGGCGCATCTGGCCCACCGTGGCCAAGATGTCGTCGGTCGCCACGGCGATATGCTGCACCCCCGGCCCACGGTAAAAATCCAGGTATTCCTCTATCTGGCTCTTTTTCAAGCCTTTGGCAGGTTCATTGATCGGAAACTTGATGTAGCCGTTGCCGTTGCTGACTACTTTGGACATTAGGGCCGTGTATTCCGTCGAGATGTCGTCGTCGTCAAAGGTAATCAGCAGTTTGAAGCCCATTACGTCCTGATAAAACTGGACCCACTTGTTCATGCCGCCCAGTTCGACGTTGCCGACGCAGTGATCCACGTACTTCAACCCGACCGTCTTGGAGGGGTAAGCACTGCTGCGGGACACATACCCAGGCAGGAACGGGCCATCGTAGCCACTGCGTTCCACAAAAGTATGGATAGTGTCGCCGTAGGTCTTAATGGCGGCCAGCACCACTTCGCCGTGTTCGTCGCGCAGGGTGCGGGGCGCAAAGGCACTCTCGGCACCGCGCTCTATGGCGGTCGAATAGGCCTTTTCGGCATCGTCCACCCAGAGAGCCAGCACCTTTACCCCATCGCCGTGGAGGTAGACATGTTGCGCTATTTCGTGGTCGGGATGCAGCGCGGAAGTGAGCACCAGGCGGACTTTATTCTGCTGTAGTACGTAGCTCACCCGATCACGAACGCCCGTCTCGGGGCCAGAATAGGCGACCACTTGAAAGCCCATCGCGGCCTGATAGTACAGGACACTTTGTTTGGCGTTGCCGACGTAAAACTCGAGGTGGTCGGTGCCATTGATGGGAAAAGAATCGATGGTCGGGGTGGTGGTGGGGACGGGTTTGGTCAGAATGTCCATGAGTGGTTATTAGTTATTGTTTATTTACATCGTAATTTAAGTGTTTTGAGGAGGCGAGTATTTGAGTATTCGATTAAAACATTTGATAATCAGGTAATTGATCAAATACTCGCCTCCTCAAATACTCAAAAAAGGTAGTTTATAGTGTATTTAGTACTGCGCTTTCAACTGCAAATCCAGCCGCACATCCGTATCGACGGGCGTGGTCTTGCGCAGCCAGATCACGACGTCTATATTAAAACGCGAACCGGTCATCAGTCGCTTGCAGTCGGCAAGGGTTGGGATCAGCGGAATACTGTTGCCGGGGTCGAGCGGCGTTGGCTCCCGGTAAGCCACCTCAATATAGTCGTTCTCGTTGCTGTCGTTGAAGACCCGCACCGACATTTTTTCGATAAAGCTCAAGTCGGCATCTCCAAAAATACCGCCCAAATTACCGTTGGCGGTCAACAAGCCAACCACCTCCGCATCGGTCTTGTTGACCAGAGTGAGGCTTTGCGCATAGCGCGTAGGAATGTTTTTCAGTTGAAAATGGTGGGTCTCGAACACGGGGAGGGCCACCGGAATATTGAATTCCTGTTGATAGGGCAGATCGAAGCCAGGGCCGAGATCGCGATCCTTATGGCAGCTGAACAGGGTGAATAAGGTAAAAAGAAGCAGAAAAAGAATATGGCGCATGATGCTAAGTTCAGAGTACAACGGGTGAAACAGGCACTTGATGCAAAAACGTCGCAATGGGTTGGAAATCGGATCATTGTTTCGGCAACGCCACGACCATTTGCCGCCGGAAGGCCAGAATGTCGGCAAAAACTTGCCGGGGCACCGACGCGATAAGCTGCGTTTGCTGCGCCAAACCAGCTTCCAACCGGGTCAAATCCCCTTGATAACAGATTCTCTTGGCGACCTGTTCAAAGTGGTTGGTCAGGATCGGCAAGTCCTGCTGGGCCATTTGCGCCAAAAGCCCTGGCCATACGTCGGCCAGCATTTTTGGGTCAAACAGGGGTAAGGACAACAAAGCAAAACGTGCTGCTTCCGGCCACAAATCGCGCTGGATGGCGTTTGGTAAGTCCTCTGGCCGTACAGCGGTGGCCAGTTGCAGTCTTTCTGCCGGAGAGAGAACCAGCAGTTGGAGCAGGCGGCGAGCAGTGGTGCGTACTGCTTCGTTTTTGTCGGTGACAGCTCGTTGCAGCAGGGCGTCGTCGTTCGGTGAAAGCCCACAAGCTAAAGTTTCCAAAAATTTGGCCTGGTGGCCACTGGGCTCCTGTCCCCAAGTAGCTTCCAGCCAGGCCAGCCCGACCGG
Source organism: Saprospirales bacterium (assembly GCA_043753125.1). Taxonomy (GTDB): domain Bacteria; phylum Bacteroidota; class Bacteroidia; order Chitinophagales; family Saprospiraceae; genus M3007. Next base: position 2,869 of record JAYUXG010000207.1, read on the forward strand.
CGGGTGCCGCCGCCGCTCCACCAATAACAACCGCTGCCGTTCGGCAAAAGATGCGGTGAACCAATCTGCCTGCGCATCCGTCAACAAGGCTTGCCAACGGAAATGTTGGCGGGCCAACCAAACGCCCAATGGCCCCAGGGCGGGTTCCAATTGTGCAAAAAAGGCACGGTTGTCCAACCCGATGTGCAACAGGTCGGGCAGTAACTCCGGGGGCAGGCGTTGGCCACTGGTCGTTAGCAATGCCAAAAATTCAGGCAGTGCGGGTCGGTGTCGGCCAGTCAGCAGCTGGCGAAAAAGAGCAGTAGGTAGCGGGCCGCAGACTGGCCGGTCATCGCGGGGGGCGGACGTGGGTCCGCCTGCTGGCGCATCGGCCAACAAAAAGCCTGCTTTGCGTCGCAGGTGGGCAGTGGCGAGTGCTTCGAGTGCTGCCTGGGCCGCATCGGCAGGCGATCCGGGCAGCCCCAGTGCCACCAGATCGTCATTCGGCAAGGGGTGGCGTTCCGTGCCAACCAGGGCGGTCTTGACAATGGACTCCCAAACAGTATGCATTAAGTAAAAAACCAATTTAGGTTAAAAGGTAATCCAAAATGCTTACAACCAACGGTTTATAGCAACAGTAACTATTTAAAGGAGATTAGCACAACGAAATACTCCGCGCCGTCCATGCTTTGGCGACTGAAATTGTAGCGGAACATTTTCCCGATGTACTCGTTTTGGCCGTTGCCGCCGGTGAAGGTAGAACTGCGCCGATCTTCGATGGACGCGCGCAGATTGCGATAGTGGCCCTCGTCCAGCGTCATGTACTGGATGGTGTTGGCCGCCAAGCTACACACGATGATTTGTTGGTAGTATTGCTTGCCGTTGGAAGTGCCGAGCCAGCATTTGTTGTAAAGACGGCTGCCAGCAGAAGTTTTGCCCAGATCAAAACCGTAGTCCAAGATTTTGGACTCTTTTGCCCCGGCCTCGGCGCGTTGGAGCGATTGTAGGGCAACCAATTGAAATTCAGGACATTGTGCAGATAAAAAGGAGGCGGCAGACAGGAGTAAAACAAAGACAAAAGGCGTAGATTTCATCAATCGGATTGGATTTGCGCCTGGTGAGACAGGCGTAATAAAAAATAGGCAAAATTGCAACAGGCAAATGGAGGGCAGCGATATGCTGACTTTATCGGGAAGGCAATATACCTCAACTAGCCTTGCAAACTTCCATATTGAAAGGGCAAAGTAACTTCATATATGGATTATTTTCTCCTTTTTAGGGCCATTAATTGCCTGGTTGCTTTTCGATCAACCTACACCCGCTTCCTCTCTCCACCAATAGCCGGGAATGATAAGGGAAGGGTGTAACAAACGTGGCCAGGAATTTGCGCTCCGCGATAAGAATTGGAATGCCGTTGCGCTCTATTTGCCTATTGCCAATTTGCCCTTTGCTACATTTTTTTCTGACCTTCGCGCCGTGCTTGCTCTTTTTCGAAATAATCGGCTCTCCACAGCTTTTCTGCTGGCGTTCTATGTGGTGCTTACGCACTTATCAGCCTTGCTGGGCTATGTGCAGCCAGTGGGGAAAGGCAGTGTCGGCGGGGGCGTACTGTACCGCGATTGGTTCGGTTGGGCTGAGCAGCACGCCCATTATTCGGCCATCGGCGCAGTGGTACTGGTGTTCATCCAGGCCCTGTTTATCAACAACTTGGCCGATCGGTTTCGTCTGCTGAGCGACCGCACTTGGTTGCCCGGCCTGTTTTATGTCCTGGCGGCTTCTTG
>JAYUXG010000208.1:0-1792 GCA_043753125.1 Saprospirales bacterium
CGTCCGGCAACACCTCATCCCAATAGAAAGAGCAGCCCTTGGTTATTTCCACCTGCCTGGCGGTGAGCAGGTGAATGCCCTTTTCAAAACAATTGGTAAAGGTGGAGCTTCTCAAATCAATGTTGCCCACCTCCATGTAAATACCATCTCTTTTTATGGTTTGGAAGATCAGACCTTGTGCGCCGATATAACTGGCACCGCCTTCTGCGTAAATGCCGTATTGCAAATCGGTGAAATGGTTGGTGCCCGTTTGGAAAGTATAGAGGGCAGTATTCTTCAATTTGATCCCGGCAAAGGATACTGTATTGGTGGTCCCGTTCAGCGGGGCATCGCAGGTAAAGTAGTTGTTCCTAAAGGTCCAGACCTGCGGCCCGGGACTATAGTTGCTGGGGAACGGCGTTTCCAGCGCAATGCCTATACTGTCCCGGTTGAAGGTCGTTTGTTGGATGGACAACGAACTGTACGTGTTAGCAAAGATGGCTATCTTGGCATCCTCGATCTTCGAGTTATTAAAGGTGGAGATGGACGACAAAAAACCCAGCGTAATGCCTTTCCAAAGCCCCACGCAGGCGAACAGTTTGAAATTATCGATTTCCAGAGTACCTCCCGCATCGTAAAAATTGGGACTGGCCGCTACGGTAATGAGCACACCTAGACTGATTTTCACGGTTGCATTTTGAAAGCGAAACGGCGTGTTGACCTCAAAATCTCCAATGATACACACATTGCCGGTGATAATGGAACCCAACATGGAGGATCTGGAAAACGAAGTCCCATCACCAATCATCGTAGTGCAGACAAAATTGGGGTTTTGCTCGCAAAGGGTGGGCGCGGGCAAGCCCGAGAAAAAATACTCTTTTTTCTCACCCTTTGGCAGTTCTTGAGATTGGGCGACAGCCTGCGAGGTAAAGGCAATACTCAACAACACCAATACTGCAGTGCCGAATGGACGGGTAAGATTCATCATGCACAAGGGTTAAAAGGTGAGGGAATGTGGCGATAGTGCCTTGGACAGCTTAGAAGGGAGCCTAGCCAGCTGTGTTAATGTTTACCTAATAGAACGAAGGGACGGTAAAAAACTATATATTATAATACAAAAAAGTATAATTTTTATATCGTTATAAAACAGGGCAATGCAAGGAATTTGATTTAGTAAATTTCAAACCGTCGTTTCAACAACAGGAACAGCAAACCTTTTAAAAAGAGTTCTTGCGCCGCGTCACCCGCCCCTGCCGGTCATAAAAATCCACCGCTTTTACCTGCGGGCCGAGCGACAGGCGGCGTGGCTCCTGCGACAAGTAGCCGCTGCCCCAGTAAAATTCCTGGACCCGTTTTTGGCCATTGCGCAAGGTAATGACCGCCTTTACTTCATTGCTATTCAAGGCAATAGTAGCAGTGGGCTGGACAGTGGGCGAAAAGACAGCCAGGGCATCCTGATTTTGCGTTGCCAGCAGCAGTTCCTGGCCATTGGCCACGCCAATGCGGGTCAGGGCGCGGGCATCGTGTGGCACATAGAAGTGGCTCTCTTCGAGTTCCATAGCCCGAAATTGGTTGTTGCCCAGGTTGCGCAGCACCAAACCGTCGAAAGCGTCGCTGCGGCCTTGCAGCAACTCCATGCCGTAGTCGTTGCCGACCATCAGCACATCCAGTTGGCCATCTTGGTCCACATCGTAGGGCAGCATCCCGTAGATCGGGGCGAGCTGGACCTGCACGGGCAGCGGGCTGATTTTGAACTTTCCCTGGCCCAGATTCTCAATATAACTGCTGGCCATCCAGTTGGTCTTCAAAATCT
>JAYUXG010000209.1:0-25809 GCA_043753125.1 Saprospirales bacterium
CAACAGGCCACCAAAAGCGGCTTCAGCCAAGGCTGTCCCATCCAGTGCTGGATTGCCTTTCAATGGGAACAGACCATCTTTTCCGTAGCCAAAATCGAACATACCCAGCGAGTTGGTTTGTACGCGCAGTTTGGAGAAAGCGGGTACGGCAGGACCAAAAAAGCGGTCATCCATATAAAGGGACAACTCAGGCTTGAAGAAGAACTGATCGAGGAATTTGTCGTACACATCTTCGTACGCCGTCAGTGAATTCCAGTAGTCCTTAAAGACCATGGGATTAATGACTTCATTCGTCAGCGGCATGCCCAGACGGCTTACCTGTACCCAATCGCCGCTGTACGTGTAAGTGCTGTCTCCGGTTATCGTTTTCATAGCCGGGCGGCTGGCCGAAGCCCATACACCGATCACATAGTTTGGATCGAGAATGCTCGTCGGCGTGGTGGATACACCAGCCTTGAGCAGGGTAGTAATTGGAATCTGAATAGCAATGCTGCTCACGTTGAATTCTGCCAAACCGTCGCGAATCGGGCCATCCTGACGTGGGGAATTGCCCAGGTCAAAAATACCGCCCAAATCAACAAAGAATGCATCATCTCTCGGACCAGCAAACACACGCTCACCAGTGGAGGCAGTCATGATAGCATTATTGACCAGCGTTTCGTAGTCCGTTCCCAAACCTACATCGCTGTTAATAGAACGCGGTCCAATGTTGTTCGGTGGTACCTCGCCGTTCTGGACAATCATCTGAAAGGACTGCCCGCCATCCATCGAACGCTCCATAGTGTACCTGGCGCGGAGGTTGCGTTTGCCCAGGCGAATGTTGAAGAAGGTAGTAGGATCCTCATTCGTGCGCGTAAAAGTGAAGCGATAGGTTATTTCGTCTCCAAATTTGGTGGCATCATTGTCAATGTGGATTTCGTAGCGGACATTTTCCCCAAAAGTGTAATAGTTAGGGCCGCCGTCGGCAAACTGGAATGGTTGATAACTGGCAATAATGGTGATGGTGTTCGGATCGTCCGGACTACGGAAGGCGTACACGTCGGTGTTGTCCGCTACTGGGTCCGCACAGATGAGCGGTGCTTCGCGGTGGCTTGAGGCAAAACCGCTGAAACTCCAACCCACCATTAACAGCACTCCAAATAGACGAAATTGTCTTTTTTCAAGCATAATGTGGTGACTTTAAAAGTGTGAAAGGATAATAATCTGGCACCGTCTGGTGCCAGCATGATCATTGTTCAAGGATTATATTCGAGTCGAGTAGGGGATTGGTTTTAAAATAAAAAAAATAATTTTTTGCCGGAGAGAACTATGCCCATAGAAAACTCTAAATCTGAAAAATGATCGGATTCAAGGGCGTATCAATCACCGCGCCGACCGAAGCACCCGGGCACCAAGTGTGTCAGTCATTTATCTGGTTGTCATTTTCGGGTTGCTGCAAAATCATGTTTTTATCCATGTTGATAACCGTCATCACGCGGCGCATCCGGTCGGTCTGGTTCGCGCCCGCCCGATGAAAAATCCAGCCGGAGTGAAAGCTGACCTCGCCCAGATCGAATGGCTCGATGACGTGCTGGAAATCCGTGACGCGCAATTTCTTTTGAATAATTGTCTCGCTGTCGTCGCCGATGGCCAGTTCGCGGCCCTCCACGAGGACGTGGCTGCCCGCGCTAAGTTCCAACGGCTCCATGTCGAGCGGAACGGCTTGCAGCGGAATCCAGACCGTGATGGTCTTGTCCGTGGACAATGGCCAGTAGTATTGATCGGCGTGCCAGGGCGTGATGCTGCCACCGTCTTCTTTATACAGGGCTTGGTCGTGGTACAAACGTACACCGTCGGCTTGCATCAGGTCGGCGGCGATTTTGCCGAGGCGTTGGCTGAACACGAAGTCCCGGATGCCGTCGTCCGTTCGCCAAAAATTGAAAATCTGCAAAAATGCCTTACCATACGTAGTACGTGTGTCCAGTGCCTGAATATTGGTACTGAGGTCCGCCACTTTTTGGCTGATCAGCTCGCCATAATAGGCCAACGTGTCGCCATCAAATACGTCTCTTAGTTTGATGTAGCAGTTTCTTTGGGAAAAAATGGATGGCCTCCAAAGGGAGTACATAGGGTTGATCAAGTATGTTTTTCATAATAAAGAGGAGTAGTTGGGTTCGAATGTAAAGAGTAATTGGACAAAGAATAAATTGCCCAGCCTACTCTTCTTGAAAGCCAGTGGGCAACTGATCCATATTCAATAAAATAAAATGTGTTGATGGGGAAAGGCGCGTTTTACACGGGTCGAGGCAGGTTGACCTTTGTGGCATAGTAAATCCCAAAAAACTTAAACCACCACCAATTTTTCAAACTGTGACCAAAGCCTTTCTTTTTTCACTGTTCCTTTATTGCTTGGCAACCGCTGCTGTAGCTCAACCCAATATTGTAAAGTCGACTAGGGTTTATTGGTTTACCAGCCTGAGAGTTGGATTTCCATTGGCTGGAGACTGGCGTGGTGCCATAGACGCAGAGACCAGAAAGGGATGGACCGCTTCCGTCTTCTATTTTTCTAAATCCAGGAATTCTGCCAATGTACCCGGTTATTTTGAACATTACGGTGTCTTTGGCGCGGGTGCCAGTACCTCCATCCAGGAAAAATTGAAAATTACTGGCCTCACCATCGGCAAAGCTTGGTGGCTGGGTTCTGATAGACGAACACGGTTCAACCTGAAAGGAGGCGTAACTTATGGCTCGCTTCGCCGCCCAGGGAATTTTCAGCCGACGCAGGGTCTTGCTTTGATATTCAGCAATTATACTTATGAATGGGAAACAAGGCGTTTTGCAGGATTTGTAACTCAGCCTACCCTGGAGTTTGCCTTGCTCAAATGGGTAGGCTTTTCCGTGGGCGGAGTATTCCACAGAAATGAATATTGGAACATTGTGGGGGCGCAAGCTTCTATTACCATTGGACATTTACGCGACTAATAATTCTCAAAAAAATGACTACCAACATCATCACCGGCTGGCATTACAAACATTTAGAACTGACCATGCTACGCGAAATGGCCCGTATTGCCTTCCGGGCCTACCCAACCCGATGCAAGGCGTGGCTGGCCCTGCGCCGCCACCTCGCCGTGCATCTTGTCTACAAGAATACTTGTCACCTGACGAAGGCCGTGCACATCAACGAACGAATTTTTCTGCAAATGACCTTTCCTCGCCTGGGTACGGCGGCGATGGACGTATTGGTAAAGAATGAGTTGCATCGGCAATTGCCCATACCAAACCACTCCCCCGGCCTGAACGTACTGGTGTTGGCCATCACCAAAAAATGCTCGCTGCAATGCGCCCACTGCTTTGAATGGGATAACCTCAATAGTCGGGAGCAGCTGTCAGCAGACGATGTGGTGAGCATTGTCCGCAAGTTTCAGATCAACGGCGTAGCCACCATTGAACTCAGTGGCGGCGAACCGCTCAATCGTTTCGACGACTTGGTATATATTTTGGAAAATAGCCATACGCAGCAGACTGATTTTTGGCTGCTTACCTCGGGCTACCGCCTCACGCCGTCCCGGGCGCAGGAGTTGGCGAGTGCTGGACTGGTGGGCCTGGGCCTCAGCCTCGACCACTGGGACGCAGCGGAGCACGACCGCTTCCGAGGGCTGTTGGGCAGTTTCGAGTGGGCGCGACAGGCCACCCAAAGCGCACAGGCCGCTGGCTTAGCCGTTTGCCTGACGCTCACCGCCGTCCGGGAGTTTTGTACGCCAGAACATTTGTGGGCCTATGCCCGCCTGGCCCGCGATTGGGGGGTGCCGTTCATTCGCATCTTGGAGCCGCGCGCAGTGGGGCATTATGCCAATCAGGACGTGGAGTTGCGGCCCTCGGACATTGCCGTTTTAGAAGATTTTTTGCGTACAATCCAACGAAACCCGACCTACCGCGACTACCCGGCAGTGGACTATTATGCTGCTTATCAGCGCAAGGTGGGCTGCTCCGGGGCTGGCCAACGTTTCCTTTATGTGGACACCGACGGCGATATGCACGCCTGTCCCTTTTGCCAAAATAAGTGCGGCAGCGCACTGTGCGGCAGCATCGAAGCGTGCATTACTACTTTGCAAAAAGCGAGCGGCTGCCACGCTTACGAAAATGTGTGAGCGGGAGGAGCGACGGTATTAGTTATAAGATGTTTAAAATCAAGTAATTGCGAATTGTTTTTAGATAAATTTTTGTCTGTTAGCCTTAAAAAATGACTCTTTCGCCTGTCACTTTTCATACCTCTTACCCATGACCGCCACCTATTCTCCCGACGAAACAGCCCAGATTGAGCGCCTCATCCGCATCAGTAAGGAAAAGCCGCTGCTGCCCGAAACCTTCATCCCGTGGACACTTGTAGAGACGAACGAGCATATTTTTTTGCCGGAAAAACTGGTGTCGCTGGCTGGACTGCCAATCTACGCAACACTCAGTGTCGCACAAAAACGGGAACTGGGTCGCCGTGAAGTGGCGCAAGCCTTGTATGCTTACTGTTGGTCAGAAGGGCTATTCTGTGCCTTTATGACCCGTTATATGGTACATCTTCCGCCCGACAACTTGGAACGCCGCTTCCTATTGCGTGAAGTGATTGAAGAATGCCGACACCAGGAAATGTTTGCTGCCGCCATCGAAAAACTGGGTTGTGCGCCCGTGCCGGTCAATTGGTTCCAGCGCATCGTCAGCCAGATTACGGTGCAGTTTTTTCCAGTAGACTTTGTTTTCTTGTCCTGCATCGCCGTTGAGATGATGGCCGACCGCTACGGTGAACATCTGCGCCATGAACCGAACGCTTTTCCAGTGCTGCAAAAGGTGTCGCAGCTACACAACATCGAGGAGGCGCGGCACATCCTCTTTACCACGGCCTTGTTGCGGCAGTACACAGAGCACGCAGGCTTCTGGCGTGGCACTTGGTATAGCCTGATCGTGCTGCTCAATATGCGCTTCTTCCAAAGCACCTATGTGCGTCCAGAGATCTATACAGCCATTGGGCTGAAAAACCCACAACTTGTTCACCGTCAGGCTTTTCGACACTACCAAGCCCGTTTCGCCAACGAGTGCCTGGACAGCGTCCGGGGGTTGGTTGAGGGTTTTCGCGGCTTCAATTTTCTGACGCGGCCGCTTTGGCGATGGGTGATGAAAATGAAGGTGTAGGTGGAGTATTTGATCAATTACGTGATTATCAAGTGCTTTGATCAAATACTCGAATCTTCGCAGCCTCAAAAAAAGCAGCCTGCACTGTACTTATTATCTAACATTTTATAGACCCTCATGAACCTTTCTCAATCACCACATTTGTGAGAAAATCAAAGATAGCCGACCTCTCCGTCTACCATCCGGCACGCATAGTCACCAACCAGGAACTGGAAGCCCGGCTGAATGCCAAGGGGAAACTACTGGCTGAAGGTAGCCTTGAACGGTTGTTTGGATTGCGGGAGCGGCGGTTTGCGGCAGCAGGAGAACAAGTATCGGATTTGGCGGCCCAGGCGGCGCGGCCCATCATGGAGCGCGTGGGAGCGGAACGAATCGGATGCCTGATTTTCGCTGCCGCCTGTGCCGACTTGATCGAGCCAGCCACGGCCAACATCGTGCAGCACAAACTCGGCCTCCACTGCCCGGCTATGGACGTGAAGAACGCCTGCAACAGCTTTACGTCCGGGTTGATGATGGCCAGCAGCCTCATCGCCGCCGGTCATTATGACTCGGTGCTGGTAGTGAATGGGGAAAAACTCAGCGATGCCATCCGCATGGATTTGGATAACAAAGAGCAGCTTTGTCGGCATTTGGCGGCGTACAGCCTCGGCGACGCGGGGGCCGCCGCTTTGGTCACCGCCTCCGACGACGAGAGCGGATTCCAATTTCAACGCTTTATGACCCGTGGCGAGCATTGGCAGCTCTGCACCATTCCCGGCGGCGGTTCTATGTTTCCGCACGATGCGGACAAGAACTACTTCGAAGGCCAAACGGACGCTCTAAAGGAAGTGCTGGCCGAGGCGGCGGCTCAATTTTTCCACCTCTGTTTGCAAGAGGCGGGCTGGCAGCCCGAGGGAATTCAGCACTTTTTTACGCACCAGGTATCAGCTAACACTTTTCAATTGATTGCACGGCTGACCCAAGTGAATCCCGCTTGCTGCGAACAGGTATTTACCCACTTTGGCAACACGGCGGCGGCCTCCATCCCGCTGGCGATGCACCAACGCTATAGGCGGGGCGAAATCAAAAAAGGCGATAAGGTGGCCTTGCTGGGACTGGCGGCGGGGGTGAGCGTGTCGGTGCAGTTATTGGTGTGGTGAGGCCCTCCAGCTAAGGTGTAAAGAAATTTTAAAGGTTTATAAAACAAGCGATCCTAAAAGTCAACGCTTCTAATGGGACTAGTAAATTATTGTACACCAATTTGTTCACCCAAGAATAAAGCATTTTTTATGAAACACTTTTTCTGGTTAGTACCTGCATTTTGCGCAACCGTGCTGTCGGCCCAAAGCCGCTACCTCACGCCCATCTTTGAGCAAATAATCGTGACCAAAAACGTGCAGTACGGCATGAATGCCACGGTACAGAAAATCGACTCGCTGGGGGAGGTCGTTCCCCAGCCGCTCCTGCTCGATCTGTACGCCCCCGCTGGCGACACGCTCACTGCCCGGCCTTTGGTGCTGGTGTTGCACGGCGGCGGCTACCTGCCAGCCAGTGAAAACGAAAGATGCGACGGCTCCAAAAGCGACTCCGTAGTCGTGGAAATCTGCACCCGCTTGGCCAAAATGGGTTACTTGGCCGCTGCTGTGGACTACCGTCTGGGCTTGAACCTATACGCGACGGATGGTTTCGCCCGCTGGAACTGCCACGCCAACGCCCTGTACCGGGGCATCCAGGATGCCCGCACCGCTATCCGGTATTTCAAAAAGACCGCCGTGGAAGATGCCAACCCTTTCCGGGTGGACACCTCGCGCATCGTGCTGTGGGGCGAATCCACGGGCGGTGAACTGACTTTGGGTGCCGCCTACGCCAACTCGCCCAGTGACTGGGAGTCGCCGGGGATGACGGTGCTGCCCTACCTGCCGGTGGTACGACCAATGTACAATGGCAACATTTGGGGCACCAGTCTGGGGGTCGCTCCATTGGACAATCCTCTTGGCATTCCGGCTGGTTATCCCCCCGGTATTCCTTTAGGCGATACCGTCTGCTACCCCAACTGGCCCGGTTATTCGTCTGATTTTCAACTCGGTGTAAGCATGGGGGCCAGCATCTGGCATCCTGACTGGATAGCGGCGGGGGAAGTGCCGACCCTGCTCTTTCACGCCCTCAACGATACCTTGCCTGCCTGCGGCAACCATTTTAGCCCTGTTGCTATCAATTTTGGTTTAGGCACCTTTGGCAGTTGTGCCTTGGCCGAAAAATTTGCCGCCCTGGGCAACAACCAAGTCTTTGAGAATGCCAGCGTGGATGATTGCGTAACCAGCCAGGCACTTTTGACTAATGGCGGACTGGAAGGTTTTTATCCCTTTACCGGGCTTGCCGCCGATCAGGGGCGGCCTTGGCAATGGACGGCACCTTGCCCTGCTAACCCCAACAGCCTCCCCAACGGGGTACTCGCCCGGCAGTACATAGACACCGTTTTTGCTTATTTCGCACCGCGCGCCTGCGCTGCACTCGCCCTTTGCAATGTGCAGCCCGACCCGACCGGCCTCTGTGGTCCCCAGGCCAAAGGGCAGGCCTTTCTGGACAGCAATCAAAACGCCCTGTTGGAAGCAGGCGAATCACCGTTCCCGGACTTGGTCCTCGAATTGCAGCCGGGCGGCTACCATGCCGTGTCTAGTTCCAGTGGGCATTTTAGCATCAGTGCGCCGCCGAATACCTATACCCTTGACGTACCCGACCTACTGGACTACTACGCCTTGACCGACACCTTGCTCTCCGTTAGCGTTCCCGCTGGTGCGGATATTGTTCAAAACATTGGCCTGTATGTAGTTGCCACGGCGAACGATATGGAGGTGTCGCTCACCCCCATTGCCAACGCGCAACCCGGGTTTTCCAACGTCTTTTTGGTGAAATGGAAGAATATCGGCACCACTCAACTATCTGGTAATGTATTAGTTACCGTCGATTCCAACTATTGGGTAGTGGGCAGTGCCCCGCCTGCGAATATTTCCGACAACGTAGCTATCTGGACGTTTGTCAACTTGCCGCCGCTCCGAAGCGGCAGTGCGAGGTTGCAAGTGACCCTGTCTACTGCTGCCTCGCTTGGCACTGTACTACAGTCCACCGCCACCGTGACCCCTACCGGCGTGGCCGACCAGACTCCTGCCAACAACGTGGCCAACGCGTACCAAAGGGTCATCGGCTCGTTCGACCCGAATGACAAACAGGTCAGCCCGATAGGAGAAGTTAGTGCCGGGCTTTTGCAGGATCATGGCGGTTGGCTTGATTACACGGTGCGTTTTCAAAACACTGGTACTGCTCCCGCCGCCAATGTGTACATCGTAGACACGCTACCTGATCTACTGAATATTAATACTTTGGAGATGATTAGCAGCAGCCATCCCATGCGGTGGGAGATTAATGGGCAACGAACCGTCACCTTTTTCTTTGATAATATCCAGTTGCCCGACAGCTTACACGACGAAGTCAGCAGCCACGGTTTTGTCCGCTACCGCATCAAGCCGCTTTCGCCATTCGAGGAGCTGTTGAACAAAACCGCCCGCAACTTTGCCGACATCTATTTTGATTTCAATGCCCCCGTTCGCACCAACACTACTGAGACAAAATTTACCGTATTCGTTGGGGTGAATTCACCGCTCCCCACAAAGCCCCTGCGCATCTTTCCCAACCCGGTCGGCGATGTCGCCACGCTCGAATGGACGTTGGTGGAAAGCAGCGGGACAGCCACATTACGGGTGTTGAATGCTACGGGCGCAGTCGTCTTGCTTCGAGAAATACCATTTTTGGATGGTATTTCCCAAGAAAAAATCCCGGTGAAAAATTGGTTCAACGGAGTATACTTTGTGCAACTGCGCACCCAATCGGGTATACTCTCTGGACGTTTTATAAAAGGGTAAGGCCGGTTGAAAATTTTTCATAAAACTATCTAAATCAACCATCCACATGAAAAATCACGCCACGCTCCGCCTCTCCTTTTGGGCTAAAAATCACCGCTCGGCGGCTATCGTTAGCATTGTGGCTGCCAAAATCACTATCGGTGGCCTTGGTCTCCTGCTCGGCACTTGGGCAGCGGTGGAGGGCCTCCTCCTGCCTTTACAAGTAAAATGGCTATTGGCTGCTATTGCCGCCACCAGCATCTTAGCCTACCCGACCAAAAGCATGAAAAAACGCCTGGGCCAGGCCGCGTTTTATCGCCGCCAGAAGGCCACAGACGGGGTTTTGGTCGGGCTGGGCTTTATCATCTTGTTTTTCGTTGGCAACCTCGCGCCCGCTTGGGTAGCCGTGTCCAATACAGCCGCGCACTTATCCGCCAACGTGCCTATCGCCTTGTCGTGCCTGGAAAAACCCACTGTAGAGACGCGAAAAGAAATCGTGCGCGGGGGAAAACTTCCGCGCTGGATAGCGGCAAAAGTAAAGGCAAAAGCAGGTCGGATCCTCACCAAACTGGAACGCGTTGCCAGCGGTAGCGACACCACCTTGAAAGTTTTGCTGACCATTCTGTTGGTAATAGCCACTGTAGTCCTGCTTCGGTTAGTGGCTGGCCTAGCGTGCAATCTTTCGTGTTCCGGCCAAGAAAGTGCGGCACTATTAGTCGTCATATTTGGCACATCGGCGGTCATAGCCGGAGCGATATTCGCCATAAGGGCAGTCTGGAAGAGGAGTGGAGGGAATGATTTGGACGACCGGCATCGTAAAAGAAAGATTCCTACAGGCAGGTGATATGTTCCCTGAATAAAGACGGTCATACCTGTCCAAAATCCCGTGGCACAAAATGCTTGGGCGAACGAAGTTTGAAATTCTCGTCGTTGGCCTGTACCGTGTAGATGCCACGCTTGGCAGCCAAGGAAATGGCGTTTTGCTCGCCTTTTACAAAGATGGCCATGCCGTATACTTTTTTCCCGGCGTGTTCGGGCATAAAGTCGGCCAATTTTTGGCAGATTTGCTCGATTTGCTCAATATGTTCCTCGCGGAAGTGGCTTTTGATCTCGCCAATGATAACTGTGTTAGTAGAGCCGTTAGAGTACCCAAAAGCATCTGTTTCGAGCGTGTCGCTACCCTTACGAATGAGTAAAGGACCCGCTCGATCAAGTCCGAACTGTTCCAGCATAATACGCTCCACGGTCGGATAGGCCAGGCCTTCGGCAAAAGAGCCGAACTTGTTGCCGAGTTCGCCGAGTTGCTTTTGGTTCTACTTTTGACTGATGGCCAGTTCATCCATTGTTTTTTGGGTCTTGGCCTGACTGTTAGCTAGTTTGGCCAGTATCTGCCTGATTTCAGCAAAAGAAGTATTCATCGTAAAGAGAGGTGTAGCGGTGTGAATTTTGTTTCTTAAACAAAAGACGTCTTCATCACAAAAGTAACCATTAATAAACAAAACATGGCTGAAACCTCCCTCTTGGCCCTTCTCCGCGAACGTCCACCTGGCATTCCCGCTATCGTCCACCAGGGCCAGGTGATTACCGTAGGCGAACTGTTGCAGGTGAGCGAACAACTGGCGGCAGAACTGCAACAGCGGGGTCTCCAACACGGCGACACAGCGGTGTTGGCTGCGCTGCCCGATGCGGGATTTATCAAGATCGTGTACGCCGCCATGATGTGCGGACTGCGCTTGGCGGTGATTGACCCGGAGATGGGCCGCGATAACTATCGCGAAAAGCTTCGCCAATTGCAGCCCGGTTGGGCCTTCGTCGATGCCCGGCTGTTGCTGCTACAGGAACATCCCTTGTTGCGTTGGGTTTATTTCCAATGGTCGCGAAAAGGGATTTATTTCCCCAAGATACCTGGTGTGCGTATGATCGCCACCGGGCCGTGGATGCCGATTTGGCAAAAACACATCCGGCTAAAAAACTTGGCAATCGCCTCCGGTTCGCGTGAAATGGCAGCAGTCCTTCCAGCGGAGACCGAATTCCTCATCACCTACACCTCCGGCACCACCAGCCTGCCTAAAGGGGTGGTCCACAGCATTGGGGCCATCACTGCCGGCATCCTGCAAATCGCCAACCTGATTCGGGGCGGACACAATCGGCGCATTGCTACACACCTGCCCTATTTCGCGCTGATTGGGCTGAACGCGGGCGTGGAAGCCCACCTCTGGGATTACAAAAGTACGGCTACGGAAAAGTTGCAATTCATGGAGGACCATGGCATTACCACGCTGTTTGGCCCCCCATCCGATTACCTGCCGCTATTGGAAATCTGTGAGCAAGAGGACCGTCAGTTTCCGGCTTGTTTGCAGCATTTGTTCTTTGGTTCTGCACCGGTGTATCGTTCGTTCTTGGAGCGGTTGCTGCCCGTGCTGCCTGCCCACGTGCGCCTGACCTGCCTGTACGGGATGACCGAAAACCTGGTCGTAGCGGCCATGGACGGGCGAGAAAAGGCGCAGCTGCCCACCGATGCGGGCGACGTGGTGGGTAAACCCGTATCCGATGTGGAAATTAAGATCGCCGACGATGGGGAAATCCTGCTGCGTTCGCCACAGGCCTTTTCCCGCTACCTGCACTTGGACCGGCATGATGACTGGCATGCCTCGGGCGATCTCGGCCACCTCGATGCAGAGGGCCGCTTGGTGTTGACCGGGCGTAAAAAAGACATGGTCATTCGTCGTAATTTCAACTTGTATCCTGGCCTCTACGAACCGACCATCAATCGTATTCCAGGCGTGACGGAATGTGCCTTTGTCGGCGTATTCGATGAAAAAAAACAGGATGAGACGGTGGCCTTGTTCGTAGAAACCCATCGTCCGATCACTGAACCAGTTTTGCGCCGTGTTCTTGAATTTGGTCCTTATTCCATTGACCGCGAAGCACTTCCCGACGTCATCGTTTTTGCCAAACTGCCCCGCGCTGGTCGGCAAAACAAGGTGGACAAGCGAGTGCTACGGGCAATGCTGGCCGAGAAAAAGCGGTAGGCAAATCTTTCCGCTCCACTCGAATTAAACTATCGGCGCATCAATCCAGCAAACAGAAGCGATATAGTTTTTTTATCCAACCCACTCGCCGTTCCTTTGGGCAATTAACAACATTCATTTACCTCCCCGCTCATGCGCCTGATCCAACACAAAAAAGAAGCCTACTGGTTTTATTGGTACCTCTCCAATTTTTACGATAAGTTCGTCAACCCGCTATTTTGGACAGCCCGTATGCGCGACGAATCGCTCGAACTGGCGCAGTTGGAAAGTCGTCAATTAAAGGTTATTGACGTTGGCTCCGGCACTGGTTTTACTACCCAAGGCATTGTCAGTCAAATAGATGCAACCAACGTCACTTGCGTGGATCAAAGCCCGCACCAGATGGCGAAGGCCAAACGCAAGGCGGATTTGCAGGGCTGTACCTTCCAACTCGGCGACGCCGAAAACATCCCGTTTCCCACCGACCAGTTCGACCGCTACGTGTCGGCGGGCAGCATTGAGTACTGGCCGGACCCGCAACAGGGTGTGGCCGAATCGTACCGCGTGATCAAGCCCGGTGGAATCGCCTTGCTCATTGGCCCGCTGGAACCAGAGAACGCGCTGGGCCGCTGGGCCGCCAATACTTGGATGCTCTTTCCAAAAGACCAGGAGTACCGCGACTGGTACGCCCAAGCTGGCTTTACCGATATTCGGGTGCGCTACATCCGGCCACAGTGGTTTCGCGGCAAAGCCGAGTACGGTATTGCCATTGCCGGGCGCAAGCCCCAGCCGGGCGTATCGCCAGCGGCCAGAACCACCCCGCTACCCAGCGCACCGGAAGAGGAAAAGATGTCGTTGGGTCGGCGTATGCAGCTGTTTTGGCGGGTACTGGTCGGCTCCACCGCCGGGTTTATTTTTATTCCGGCCGCCCTGCTCGGTTATCTGCGTCAAGCCCTTGGCCCACACCAAGAGGTGCCGGAAAAATACCGCGAAGGCTTAAACAGCTACCAAATTGGGGTATTGCTCGTCATTGGACTGCTAATCACTGGCCTGCTCTGGTGGATTTTTAAGTGAAAAATTGGTTACGGTGGTTGAGAAAACTTAACCCTTTCAACACCCTCTAACGTTCTCCACACCCTCCACATCCTTTCCCATGCCCGATTCCCTCAACCAACGCATCAGCCACTTTTACGACCGTTCCACTCCTATCTGGTTGGATACGTGGGGCGAACACATGCATCACGGTTACTATGGATTGGACGGCCAGGCGCAAAAAGACCACCGGCAGGCACAGGTGGATTTGGTGGAAGAAATGCTGCGCTGGGGACAGGTGAGCGAGGTTGATCGTCTTTTGGATGCCGGTTGCGGCGTGGGTGGCAGTGCGCGGTATCTGGCGCAGCGTTTTGGGGGTACGGCATTGGGACTGACCCTCAGCCCGGTACAAGCCGTACAAGCGCAGCAGTACACGCAGCGGGCGGGCTTGCAGGATCGCGTCCGCTTCCAGGTACGCGATATGATGACCCTTAGTGCTGTCGATGGTTCTTTTGACTTGGTCTGGTCTATGGAAAGTGCCGAGCATATTCAAGACAAGCAATTGCTGTTCCACCTGTTCTATGAAAGATTGGCCCCGGGCGGCAAATTCCTGATGGCCACGTGGTGCCACCGCCCGACGCCGCCCGGACTTTCCGAGGTAGAAAGAGAGTTGCTGGAAAAAATCTACCGGTTATATCATTTGCCGCCGATGGTGGCGCGCACAAGTTTGGTGGAATCCGCCACGGCCGCTGGATTTACCGAAATAAAATCGGCAGATTGGAGCCGGTCCGTTGCCCCCTTTTGGAAAGCCGTGATCCGTACGGCCCTGCGCTGGCAAAGTGTGGGTGGCCTGTTGCGCGCTGGTTGGCCGACGATCAAAGGTGCCTGGGCCATGCGCTATATGAATGAGGGATTTCGGCGTGGAATACTGGAATTTGCGGTGGTGCAGGGGCGGAAGGAATTGATTTAAAGGGAGTTAGAAAAAAGATTTAGGCGTTTATAGAAATTCCACTCGAAAAAACCTGCGCCAGCAGTGTATCAAATCATGATTTGACACGGCTCTCTTTCTAAAACTCTGTGCCAAATCATAATTTGAAGCGATGCACGACATTTTTCAATAGACTTTTGTGCCAACATTCGATTTAAGACGATATGTAGCACAATTTTTAGCACAATTTCAATCTATTAAAAAATGAAAAATTTGATTTTTGCTTGCATTGCATTGTTTGCTTTAACTGTTTCAAGCTGTTCTGTCACGTCAAGTACACGCATCAAATCAAAAGAAAGTTTTGTTTTGGGCAATAACCAACATGGTTCTTTTTCGGTAAAGATGAAAAATGCATCCCTCAGTAATCTTACTTATTATTATGCACCGATTGACGGTGGCACACACTCTCCTCAAATTATTAAACCCTATCAAAGTGCAAATATTAAGGTTGACAAAAACACTGCACTGGTGATTGACAATCAAACGGATGTTACGGCAACCGTGAAATTAAAAATCACCGGGGATGTGGGGCTTTCGATGGGTTATAAACATTAAGTTTTTCATTGTGAAGGGCATTCAGAAGTTTAACCCAAATAAAACCCCAGCGGGTAAATCAAATATTCCAGAAAAAACAAGCCCCAGAAAAACAAATAGAATCGTTTGACCTGCCGATCGTCGCCCACCCGCAGTTGGCGGGCTTGGGTCAGAAACAGTAACAAAGCTAAGGCGTGGGTCACCATATAAAAAGCCGGTGCCTCCAAATGTCCCCACCAAGCGGCTAACATCACGTATAGATAGGCCGCCGATACCACTACTACGCCCGCAACAAATGCCCTTTGCCGCCCCGAACGCACCGCTAGTGTCCCAAACTTGTATTCCGCATCGCCGCGCGTATCGGGAATATCCTTGAACCAGGCAATGCCCAGACTGAACGCAAACACAAAAACGGCCAGTGGCCAGATGCTTGCGTCCAAGCCCCACTGACCCGTTAGTTCGTAGTGGAAATGCAGGTAAAAACCGATATTGACCAACAAGCCCCGCACTACGGAAATGCAAGCGGCGGCCAAGATATGATTTCGCTTAAATTTGAGCGGCGGCAAGGAGTAGGCTGTACCAATGGCCATGATAACGACAATGAGACCTACGAACCAATGCGAAAAAAAGGCCGCCGCAATCAGAGCAATGACTCCGCAAACCAGGACAATACGCAGGGCCTGCGCACGCGAGAGCAGGCCAGCCGGAATGGGCAGCCAAGGCTTGTTGATGCGGTCCACCTCCACATCCGACCATTGATTGAGACCGGTGATGTAGACATTGCAGGCCAAAGCACTGACCAGACTGAGCAATAACAAGACTGGCTGGAACATCATGCCAACCGCTGCGATGGCGTACAATGCACAGATACTCAACGTACTGCCAATAATGGTGTGGGGACGGGTGAATTTCCAAAAAGTATGAAGTGCCTGCATCGTATGCGAAGTAACACGAAAAGTCAAAAATAGATGATGAAGTACGATGGACAAATCCTGTTCCTGCTGGGGGTTAGCGTACTGCTCTTGGCGGTCGCCACGGAAATGGGATCGCGGCGCGGCTGGCTGTCGCTCTGGCTATGCCGCAAACTGCTCCACATCGGCGCGGTGGGTGCTTGTGCACTGGCACCGCTGTGGCTACAGGATTTGACGGTATTACGCTGGACTGTAGGACTGGTTTTGCCCATATTATTGTATTTGGTGGCCACCGGACACTTGTTCAGCGAGGTTACCGGGCGGCGCAGTTGGGGCATTGTATGGTTCCCGGTGGCTTACCTGTTCCTGCTGATTTTTATAAAAGATAGATTTTTTATCGTTGTCCCCATGGCGATACTGGCCGTGAGCGATGCAGCGGCGGCTATTGTCGGGCAGTTGTTTGCCCGCCGTTTCTTCCAGCTGACGGGCGACCGCAAGTCGTTGATCGGCAGCTGCGCTTTTTTAGGAACCACCTTGTTGGTAATTTGGGCCAGTCAATATATTTTTCCAGACCGCTGGGCCTCTCAGGATGAGTTAGATTTGCTACCAGTCACTCTGGCCGACCACTGGATATGGCCCAAAATAGGCTTTATAGTGCTGCTTTTGACCGCACTGGAAGCCTTGGGATCTAATGGATTTGACAATCTGCTGATTCCGTTGGCGGCGGCTTTTTTACTGAAATACTCTTTACACGAGTCCACCAATACCACTATTACCGAACTGTGGGCAGGAGCAGGCGCAGCGATTGCGTTTGTGTGGTTTACCGTCCGGCGGCGCGCGTTGACCTGGGATGGCGCGATAACGGCGGCTGTTATGGGCCTGTGGATTCTGTTTTTTGCCGGCAAAAACTTGCTCTGGCCGCTGTTTTTTTTCTTTGTCAGTAGCACGTTGATCGGCAAGTGGACCAAAGGCCGCACCGTCGTTTCCGATGTCAAACATGGTAAAGCCCGTGATTATCGCCAGGTAATATGCAACGGTGGGATATATGCCTTATTGTCCACCTTTTTGTCTTCCAACATGGGAATGGCTATGGTGATCTCCCTGGCCGTCAGTACCGCCGATACTTGGGCTTCCGAGATCGGCATATATTTCCGGGGGCGCACGTACGATGTATGGCACTGGCGGCCCATTCCGGTTGGTTTGTCGGGTGGGGTCAGCTGGGCAGGGACATCAGGCGGTTTGCTGGGTGCTTTGGCCACGTCGGTGGTCACTATGGCAAGTTTGCATTATAATCTGAATCCAGGGACGGTGTTGGCTTTTGCTGCCGCAGGATTTCTGGGCATGCTGCTGGACAGTTTGTTAGGTGCCACCCTCCAGGCCCGCTATCGGCACGAAGAAACCAGTACTCTCACCGACATTCCAACCAGTATTTTGCATTCCGGCTACCGCTGGATGAGCAATGACGCTGTAAATTTGTTGAGTAACATATTGACCGTCTTCCTGGCAGAATTTGCCCTACTTTGGTATTTTCTTATCAAATAAGTGCCAGTCAGCAACCCAATTACTTCGATATTTGTCCTGCGTTTTTTTCTCTACCTCTCTAAACCTTCTTAACCCCTTTTCTACACCCACTCATCATGCCCGAAGCATATATCATTACCGGATACCGTTCCGCCGTCGGCAAGGCCGGCAAAGGTGGCTTCAAAGCCTACCGCTCCGACGACCTCGCCGTGGATGTCATCAAACACCTGCTGGCGCAAACCCCTGAACTCGACCCCAAAATGGTGGACGACTGCATCGTCGGTTGTGCCAATCCCGAAGGCGAGCAAGGTCTGCAAATCGGTCGCCTCATTTCCAATCGCGCCCTCGGCAAAGACGTGCCGGGCATGACCGTCAACCGCTACTGCGCCTCCGGCCTCGAAACGATCAGCATCGCGGTCGCTAAGATTCGCGCGGGCATGGGTGACTGCTATATCGCGGGCGGTACCGAAAGTATGTCGTTTATCCCGATGACCGGCTACAAACTCGCGCCCAATTACAACATTGCGGCCAACACGCCCGATTATTTGGTTGGCATGGGCCTCACGGCCGAGGCAGTGTCGCAGAAATACAATATTAGCCGCGAAGACGCCGATGCGTTCTCGGTGCAAAGCCACCAACGCGCCGCCGCCGCCATTGACGCGGGCAAGTTCACCGAGGAAATTGTGCCAGTGAACGTGCCGGAAGTGTGGGTCGAAAACGACAAACGCCAGGAAAGAAATAAAGTGGTCACTATGGACGAAGGCGTACGCCGCGATACCACGCTGCAAGGGTTAGCTAAACTCCGGCCGGCCTTTGCGCAAGATGGTGTAGTCACCGCCGGCAACTCTTCGCAGACCTCCGATGGAGCCGCGTTTGTGCTGGTCATGTCCGAACCAATGATGAAAGCCCTAGGTTTGGAGCCGGTAGCGCGTCTGGTCTCCTGCGCCGTGGCTGGTGTGGAGCCGATCTATATGGGCATTGGCCCTTGCGCCGCTATCCCAAAAGCCCTGAAACAGGCGGGCATGAAACTTGACCAGATTCAAGCGGTGGAACTAAACGAAGCCTTTGGTGCGCAGGCACTGGCGGTCATTCGGGAAGTGGGGCTGAATCCCGACATCGTCAATGTGAATGGCGGTGCTATTGCGCTGGGCCATCCGTTGGGTTGTACGGGTGCAAAATTGTCCGTACAAATCCTGAACGAAATGCGCCGTAGCCAGCAGCAGTATGGCATGGTCACCGCCTGCGTCGGTGGTGGGCAGGGTATTGCCGGGATTTATGAAAGGCTGAACTAATGCTGTACCGGCGGGTTTAGCCGCCGAAAATTCATGAAAAAGCATCACAAGAACCCCTCCAACCGGCGGCTAAACCCGCCGGTACTTGTTTTTAAAAGCCCCAATAGCCTGCTTCGAGGACTCCAAAAGGGCCAACCGCCCGCTAATCGCCGCCCGCTCGGTCAGTAACGTGTCCCAGTGTTCGGTGCCTTTCCAAAACATCTGTTTTAATTCCATTAAGGCTTCTGCACTATAGCCGCAGAGTTTTTCGCAGAAGTGGGCGATATAAGCGTCCAGTTGTTCTACCGTCTCAAACGATTCCTGGAACAAACCTTTCGCTTTTGCCCATTCGGCAGTTTGCCACTCGTCGGGAGTCAGGGCCAACTGCACAAACGCACCTGCGCCGACCTTACGTTCCACGGCCGGGCCAATCACGAAAGGCCCAAAACCAACCGCCAATTCGCTCAACCGGATCGAAGCGTACATGGAAGCCATGCAATAGTCCGTAGCCGCCGCCAGACCCACGCCGCCGCCCACCGCCTTGCCGTGAATGCGCCCAACAATGATTTTTGGGCAACGGCGCATGGCGTTGATGACCTGCCCAAAGCCGGAAAAAAAGGTCAAACTGGTGGTAAAATCCTGAATAGCCGCCAGCTCATCGAAACTGGCCCCAGCGCAGAAAGTCTTATGTTCGGCACTACGCAGCACAATTACCTTCACCACGTTTTCTTTTCCCGCCGCCTCAAATGCCTCGGTCAGAGCCGTCAGCAAACGACTCGGCAGGCTATTGTGGCTGGGATGAAAAAAAGTGATTTGCGCCACGCCATTGGGCGATAGATGGGTGGTGACGTAACCTTCGGACATAATGGTTGGACTGGTTATTTTTATTGTCTAAATACTTATCGGGCGGCAACAATTTGATGATTGGAGTATTCGACGCGGTACTCACACTGCTCAGCAAACAGCAGGTATTCTTCGAAAGAAGCATTTACCCGGATCGTGTCGGCCATTTCGAGGCGTTCTTCTAAAGTACGGGGTAAAGTAGCAGCGGCAGTAATGGTAACGAATTTTTGTACAAAAATACGGTTCTAAAAAGCATTATGCCCAACGTAGGTCTTTAATGACCAAAATAACCAACTACATAGCCGAAGCAAACTGTCGCAAAAAGCGCACATCATTCTCAAACAGCAGCCGAATATCGCCGATCTCGTAGAGGCGCAGTGCCTGTCGCTCAATGCCCATGCCAAAGGCAAAGCCACTGTATTTTTGGGCATCAATGCCGCAATTCTCCAGCACCTGCGGGTCCACCATCCCGCAGCCCAGTATTTCCAGCCAGCCCGTGCCTTTGGTCAGGCGGCTGTTCTTCTCGGTGTCCGTCCCCAACCAGATGTCCATCTCCGCCGAAGGTTCGGTAAAGGGGAAAAAAGAAGGCCGCAACCGGATTTTGGTCGCGCCAAACATCTCTTGAGCAAAATGCAGCAGCGTTTGCTTCAGATCGGCAAAAGAAACGCCCTCATCCACGTACAGCCCTTCCACTTGGTGAAACTGGGCGTGCGAGCGCGTGGAAATGGTTTCGTTGCGATACACCCGGCCCGGCGCGATAATCCGAATAGGCGGCTGCCGCTGTTCCATCACCCGTGCCTGCACCGGCGAGGTGTGGGTGCGCAGTAACATACCCGGTGCGTCCACCACGTAAAAGGTGTCCTGCATATCGCGGGCCGGGTGGTCTTCCGGCGTGTTCATCGCGGTGAAATTGTGCCAATCGTCCTCGATCTCCGGGCCATCGGCCACCGCGAAGCCCATCCGGGTGAAGATGTCCACGATGCGGTTCAGGGTCACCGCTACCGGATGGCGGGAGCCGAGCGGCAGCGGTTCGCCGGGCGCGGTCAGGTCGAGTTGTTGCCCAACAGCACTAGCTACTTGGGCCTCCAAGTCGGATTTGAGGGCCGCATATTTTTCTTCGGCCTGTAGCTTAAGGGTGTTCATCAGCTGACCAAACTCCCGTTTGCGCTCATTGGGCACCGTGCGCATTTCTTCCATCAAGGCCTTGATCTCGCCCTTGGTACCGAGGTAACGGATGCGAAAGATTTCCAATAGTTCGGGACTGCTGGGCGCATCGGCGGCTAAAGCAGTGATGGTTTGCTGGACTTTTTCGAAGATATCGGACATAGGTGCTCTTGATTCGAGGGGCAAAGGTAGGACGCTTGGGAGAAGATGCAAGTACAAAACCGCTGGCTCGCTGAATCGCATTTGTTTCCAACCGGAGGTAGTTTTGACAGACCCATAGATTATCCATTTGGGTAGGGCAAAGGGAGTAGACAAAAATAATTATTCAACAGCAAGGGTAACAAAACCCAACAGCAGTGGATGTCCTGAAAACAATGCTTCACTCACTTTTTTCACTCAAAATTCTTTAAAAAATGAAACAGTCTTTTTTCAACCTCCTCCTTCTTATCATCGCATACTTCGCGACGGCCCAAAATGCCTCGGCACAGTGGCTCTCTTCGAATCCGATTTCCGTTCACCTTAATCCGGCCAATGCCAACAAGCCAGTCATTATCGGCAACACTACCACTCCCACTCTCCCACTGCAAAGACTTGAAGTTCGGAACGGCAACATCCTACTTGAAAAAACAAATGCTGCTGCGGCGACCGGCAACATCTTTCTCGGTGGAATAACTTACCCCGACTTAAAACCGGGTATGCGGTTGAGTTACTTCAGTGGAAACAACAACGCTTACATTGACGTACGCAACACCAATGGCACCACCCCCACGACCGATGGGCTTATTTTCAGGGTGGACAACAACCCCAATAGCACTGGCACCGAAAGGATGCGCATCTCCAATAACGGAAATGTGGGTATTGGGACAGTTTCGACACTGCATAAATTTCAAGTGCACAATGGCACAGCAATGATTTCCGGGTCAAATTTTGCCGGCGGACCGATGTTGCTGTTTTCTTCCAACCTAACCACCCATCCCAGCGGCCAATGGGGCATCGAATACGAGCCAAACCAAAAGGGCCTGAATTTCTGGCGGCCTTTTAACGCTGGCCAGTCTGGCACCGGCAACTACTTTATGTTCCTGAGCGATGACGACGGAGCGGTCAGCATCAGCACCAAAAATTCTCCTGCTTTGGTCGGCACCAACAATACAAGTGCTTATCGGCTCTTCGTAAAGGGCGGCATCCTGACCGATCAACTCTTGGTGCAAACGGGCTGGGCGGACTACGTCTTTGAAAAGAACTATGTGCTGCCAACCCTTGCCGAAGTGGAGAAGCACATTGCTGAAAAAGGACACCTGCCCAACGTACCCTCTGAAAAGGAGGTGGTAGAAAATGGCCTTAATGTGGGAAAGATGGCCGCGACGCAGCAGGAAAAAATCGAGGAACTGTTCCTGTATGTCATTCAGTTGAACAAAGATGTGCAAAAACTCCGGGCCGAAAATGAATCGTTCCATCAAATGTTGAACCCAAAAAACTCTTCTACCGATGAAAAGTAAATATCTCTTCCTGAGCTTGTTCCTGGTCCTCACCCATTTTACAAGCCATGCACAGTCAGCTTTTTTTCCGGGGGAGATTTATATTAAACTGGCGGATGACTTCCCGATTGCGCTGGACCAGTACCCGGGCGATTCGATCAATATAGCCGCACAACTCCCCTTCTTTGCCCCTTTTGTCGAGGCCTTTCACGTCGGTTCTGTCAAGCAGGGCTTCCATTTTACCTCCGACAATAAGCTGCGCCGAACCTTTTGGGTACGCTGCGCCGATGGAGTGAACCTCGACGAGTTCGTTACTGCCCTGGATGCGCGACCAGAAGTGGACTATGCCGAAAAAATCCCGGTTAATCTGGCCGATTACACACCCAATGATTTGGGGGCCAATACGCTGGCTGGCCAATGGAATCTGCACAAAATAGATGCGCAAACGGCGTGGAACTCCTCCCAGGGCAACCCTTCAGTTGTGGTAGCCATTGTGGACAATGCCTTCGAAATCACCAATAATGACTTGGTTGGCGTAGTTGTGGCGGGTTGGGATGCATCCGATAATGACAATAATCCCGCTGCACCCAATGCGACTTTCAGCCACGGAACGCACGTGGCCGGTATTGCCGGTGCGAAAACGAATAATGCTGGGGGAATTGCTTCTATTGGGTTCGGCATTTCCATTATGCCAGTGAAAGCGACTCCCGACAATGGAAATCCCGGCTATATCTACGCAGGTTACCAAGGCATTGCCTGGGCGGCTGCGCATGGCGCGAAAGTGATCAATTGTTCTTGGGGCAGCTCCAGTTGGAGTCAGACCGGGCAGAATACGGTCAATGCCGCTTGGAACTTGGGGGCGGTGGTAGTGGCTGCAGCGGGGAACAGCAGCAATCAGACGCTCCACTACCCGGCTTCATTTCAAAATGTGGTTTCAGTGGCCTCCACGAATATCAACGATCAGGTGTCCTCCTTTTCCACCCGCAACGCATTGGTAGATGTCTCTGCGCCCGGAGAAAGCATCCGCAGTCTCATTCCCTTCAACAGCTATGCCGTTTGGAATGGCACTTCCATGGCTGCACCATTGGTGAGTGGCTTGCTGGGGTTGATGCTTTCGGCCAATCCAAACCTGACCAACGTGGACTTGGTGAACTGCCTCGTATCCAGCACCGACAATATCAACGCACAAAACCAGGCACTTCTCGGCCTGTTTGGTTCCGGCAGGATCAATGCGAACAAAGCCCTGTTGTGCGCTAAAAACAGCAACCCTTGCCCTCCCAGCTATGTATTTGGATCCCCAGGCGACGATATGAGCGTCAGTTTGCCGACCTGGGAAGCGCAAAACTATATCGAAGCTTCGAACAAAATCACTGGGTCTGCATCCATAACCTACGATGCCGCTACTTACATTCTGCTGAAGCCTGGCTTTTACGCTGCTTCTACCAAGTTTTTAGCGGTAATTGAGGGTTGCGGAGGTATTTTTGCCAAACCGGAGGAGCCGGTTGACAATCGGCAGTCCGATGTCCAAATCGTCCCTAATCCCAATACCAGGGAGGGATTGCAAGTACGGGAATTACAGTTGTTCCCAAATCCGGCAAATGATTATATCACTATTTCTTGGGAAAGTAAAGCACCGCAAAACATCCACCTGACCGATTGCTTGGGTCGCAATCTTCGTACCTTCGAGGGGCTACCGGATACCGATCGCCAGGAAGTCCCGCTAGTCGGCCTGCCACCGGGAACTTATTTTTTGGTTTGGCAAAGCGAGATCGGGGAAAGGCATAGCCAGGCTTTTGTGAAAATGTGATCGATTCACTATCAAAACATTACTAAAATTCAAAAATATCTGGGACGCCGCGCGTTTCCGGGTATTTTTGAGTTTTAGCAGATGGCCATTTGCAACCTGAACGTACGAAAATCCTATTCGCTGGCCGTTGTCAATGTGTTGGTTAGTGTATTATTGGAGAAAATAGGTTGTTACAAAGAAACACAACATGGAAATTGGAATTGACAGTTTTGCTGCCGCAATGGCTGGGAATGGCCTGGACGCTGCCATTAACAATAAAAACTCTCTGGCCCAGTTGCTCGAAAGGATGGAACACGCCGACCAGGTGGGTCTGGACGTATTTGGGATCGGGGAACACCACCGCAAGGAGTTTCTGGATTCGGCACCCACCATCATTCTTGCCGCCGCTGCCGCCCGTACCAATCGCATCCGCCTGACCAGTGCGGTTACGGTGCTGAGTGCCGCCGATCCGGTGCGGGTATTTCAAAACTTTGCCACCTTGGATTTGATCTCGCAGGGCCGGGCGGAAATAGTGGTGGGGCGCGGTTCCTTCATCGAAGCCTTTCCGCTATTTGGCCTGAATCTACAAGAATATGATGAGTTGTTTACGGAGAAACTAAACCTCTTGCTGGCTATTCGCGAAAACGAGTCGGTTACATGGTCTGGCAAATTCCGCCCGGCCTTGAAAAACCAAGCCATCTACCCCAGGCCATTGCAAACCCCGCTACCCATTTGGGTGGGCGTGGGCGGCACCCCCGAATCATTTATTCGGGCCGGCACCCTCGGGCTACCGCTGATGGTGGCCATTATCGGTGGTGAAACGCACCGTTTTCGTCCGTTGGTCGACCTGTACCGGGAAGCTGGAAAAAGAGCCGGACATTCGCCGGAACAACTGAAGGTTGGCCTGCATTCGCTTGGCTACGTGGGCAATACCACACAGGAAGCCGTAGCGGATTTTTATCCAGGCTATGCCGAGACCTTTACCCGAATTGGCAGGGAGCGGGGCTGGCCGCCGGTGACCCGCGCCCACTTCGATACTCAAATGGGACCCAAAGGGGCCTTGCTGATCGGTGGCCCCGCTGAAATAGCCGAGAAGATATTGCGCCATAGCGAGGCATTGGGCGGCATCACCAGGGTTAGTTTTCAGATGGACAATGCGGGACTAACCCATGCAAAACTGATGCAGGCCATCGAACTGATTGGTAACCAAGTGGTTCCGCTGGTGAATAAGTAAAGATTATCTGCTTATTGGTTATAATAGGCAGCAACAGCAGCGGCTCCATGGAGCGAGTGAAGAGGTCGCCTTCCATCACAAAATAAATAGGTAGCAGGGAGTCCGACTTCAGTTGGTACAGGGTGCTAAAAAGGATCAACAGGAAGAAAGAAACCAGCGAGACCAAAAAGATGCGTTTCCAATCTTCGGAAAAGATAGGCGAACCATCGGGGGTTTGTGAAAACAGCCATACTTCCAACCAAGTCCTTAAAAACACCAGGCCCAACCAAAAAATGATGGTCAACCCCACCAGTCGGCCATAATGGCCTTTTTCCAGGTAGCGGTTGACCAACAGTTTGGCATTGCCATAGAACAGCACCAGTAAAAATGCCATGTTCAGGCAGGTGCGCAGCCACACCTCGTCGGGGCCACGGAATTCGCCGATGAGGTAATGAAAGGATAAGAAGATCAGCAACCACCCAGTCAGGTGGACGATCAAACAGCTACGACCGGAAAGCAGCTGGCTGACCAAAGTAGTTATTGTTTCACCAGTTTAGCGGTCAGTACGCCCCCGTTGGCCGTCAGCAGTTGGACGCAGTAAATGCCCGGCGGCAAATGTCCCAATGGTATATTCTCCTGATAAATGCCCGGCTCTAAGTCTTGCTTGTCTGCTACTGCCTGCACCACACGACCGTTCAGGTCGGAAATAACCGTCCGCACATCCGTGGCCACCATCACTTCATAGCGGAGGCTAACCCCATTATGAGCGGGATTGGGAGACAACAGCAAGGAGGACAAGGAGCCATGGTGCGGCTCTATTGGTAAGCCGGAAGACAGGAGAGTACTATCAATGATGATGTTTTCATCGTTCGGCCTGGTGACCATATAGGCGAAATAGAGCAGCATCATTTCATCCGTAGTTGCCTCTCCTTCGACCACCAGTTGCGGTGGGTCGGAGGGCTGGAACGGATTGTTCATCGTATTGTCGTACACCGCAAAGGCGTGCAAAGTAGATAGGGCAGGCA
>JAYUXG010000210.1:0-4619 GCA_043753125.1 Saprospirales bacterium
CGTCTGACGAAAATTATCGAAGGGGATGCGACTCAAGCTATTCCCGCCGATGTAGAGATAACGGCTGCGTTCAAAACCGGACAGCTGACGGGAAATGGCGGTTGCAATGATTACCAATCCGCTTACACAGCTACGGATGACCAGCTATCAATAACCATGTTTTTTACCACCTTAGCCGGTTGCGCCCAACTCAATCGTGCGGAAGAACGCTATTTTAAAATATTGAAAGCCGCCCAGTCGTGGGAGCTCAGCCGCAAGACTTTGACCGTGCAGGCTGCCGATGCCTCGCTTGTTTTCAAAAGGCAGTAAATTTCCTACACCAGCCGCCGCACTGTTGCGTCGCCAGTCAATTTCCCAGCCGGAGTCAGGCCCTCTAAAAGCAATACGCCCGGCGTCTTGCCCACTTCCAAGCTACCCAAAGTATCGTCAAAACCGAGGGCCTGTGCACCATGTAGTGTGGCCCAACGCAGCAGTGTATCAAAAGGCACATAGCTCTGGTAGCGGGCAATAGTCTGCATCTCTGCCAATATGGAGAGTTGCCAATTGGAGGTGAGGCTATCGGTGCCGAGGGTGACGCGCGCACCGGTGTCGAGAAAGAATTGGTAGTTTGGGAGACGATTTTCGATGTACAGGTTGGCGTTGGGGCAGGTGGCCCAGAACACGTGCGGACTCCAGTTGTGCGCGGCCTCTATATCCTCACGGGTAGTGAGCGTATTGTGAACGAACAAGGTGCGATTGGCTGGGTTCAAGTGCGCCAGCGAATAGTAGATGGCCGGTTGCCCGGTTGCTTTAAACTGTTCGAGTGAGATGCCAAACCGACCGTAGAAATCTATAAAGCCCCCTTTTTTTTCTATAAACAACTGGTTCTCCGGAGGGGTCTCTTGGTTATGAATACTGACCGTAGCACCAGAGGCCGGGTTGGCCTCCGCGATGCGCCGGAACAGCGATGGGCTGACGGTGTAGGGCGCGTGCGGTGCGTAGGAGCGTTCGCTGCCAGGGGCCAGTACTAGCTGCTCGTATACCTTCGAGCCGTTGGCAAAGGTCTGCTCGGCATTGTTATCCTGCAAAAAATCGAATAGTTCCACAAAAGTGTAGTAGCGGAGCCGCCCTTGGGCCTTGGTAGCGAAAGTATCCGGCGCGTTGGAAATATCGCCCACCGCCACGATGCCGCCGGTCAACATTTCGGCCTCTGCCTCGGCGATGGCGGCTCCAATGACCTCTGCCGAAGCTCCGCGTTGCGTTACCACGCCGGTGATGAACGGGATGAGGCCCGTACCAGTGTCCACGCGGCCGCGCAGGTGCGAGAGTTCGAGGTGGCAGTGGGTATTGACAAAACCCGGTACCAGCCAGCCTTGGTGGGTTTCCAGGCTGGCGGGATCGTGCTGGTCACGACTTTCCACGGCGAGGATTTGACCATTGTGGTCGGTAATGACGACTCCTTGGGCGAGGGGCGGGGAAGAGACCGGGCAGACCCAGTCGGCGGTTATTTTTCTCACGTGGCAAAGGTAATGTGCATGGTGGTCGCCGCGCACTGGTCGAAAGTTCTGAATTTTCGACTAGTTGGAACGAGAAAGCGAAGATTTGAAATGTGCCTGTTTATTGCCTATCGTACTTATCCTGATAGCATTCTTTTTCCACTTCTTCTTTTGTTCTGTTGCGCTTATCAAACAGCAAAGTTGTATGTGGAGCAGATGCTGCAACTGCCACCGCTGCTACCCAATCCCTTTGTACCGCCGGTATATGTTCGCTGAGCCGGTTCAGAAATTGGTGCCAGCCGGGCGTCGATTCCCTAATAGTAATAGAGAGTTGCTTATGGCCGAAAATATCGAGGTTAATTTCCTCTATGGCGCATCGGTCGTCGTGATAGCTTACTTTATAGCCAAATATAGATGCTATATCCGTCCAATCATGGTAAGTCGTGCCCAATATCTGGGTGAAACTAAACCCACTGACACTATAAGCGAAAACACCTAGATTTTCTTGCTTTTGCCTAACTTGTTCGGCTTGCTTTTGCTGGGTAAATGCAGGACTGGGCGCCACAAAAAGGTTGTTGGGATTTAAAAGTTGCCGGAGCGTAAGTAGTCCACCCCCGCCAAAGAAAACCACGGTCACCCAGAATACCAAAATTGAAATTTGTGTATGTATAAAAATAGCGGCAGCCACAAATACAAAACAACCAATTACCACTAGGATTTGGGAAGTTCTGCTTTCCCAAATGATGCGTTTGTTGTTAAAGGTTTGGTGTTCCATTGGCAATAAATTATAAATTGTAAATGACACTTAAGGTGTCATTTATCCTATCCGTCAACATTTGTACCAGCTCTTCATTTAAAAACTAATAATCATCTTCAATATTCATCACTTCTATGGCTGGAATTTCCAAGTGTCTGTACACTTCCCGAATTTTGGCCCTTTGTTATTGTTCCATTACAAATACTAAGTCCGCCCAATTCAAATCCTGTTCGGAAATTTTGCGGTCGCTTTTTGGGCTTAGTCCAGCGGAACGAATACTGAAACGCGGGTCGTTTTTGAATATATACTCCGCAGTTCTGCTTCGTTTTTTATTCCGTCCGCACACTACAAGTATGTTTGGTCGGTAAATCATCGTTTTTTATAGTTTAGTTGTTAAACCTGATTTTTACGCCACAAAATTACTATTTATCCCCAAATAACCCCTGTTTCCCTTACTTCCACCACATCTTCGCCACATCCCATCCAAAGCGCAATACAATGCCCGCCACCACCACGATGAACACTTTCCGAATAAAGGCATTGCCCCGCAAAATGGCCATCCGGCTACCCGCGTAAGAACCCGCCACGTTGCAAGCCATCATCGGCAAGGCGAGGTGAAACAGTACATAGCCATGCCATAAAAAGAACACCAGGGAAGCGACGTCGGCGATCACGTTGACCACTTTGGACAAGGCCGATGATCGGAGAAAACTATAGCCCACTACGCTCACGAAGGCGAACACCAACAAGCTACCTGTGCCGGGGCCAATGAAACCATTGTAAAAACCCAATGCCATGCCAATGCCCAATGCATACCAAGGGCGTTGCTGCTCTGGCACCCGAAAGGCTTCATGTTGACCAAAATCCTTTTTGCGGTAGGTGAAAATGGCGATGGCCACGATGAGGAGCAAAATGATCGGCTTCAAGGCCGCTGAGGGCAAGAGGCTCTGTACCGTGGCTCCCAAATACGACATGATGGTGGCCCCAATGCCCGCATAAAGTACGGTCTTCCACGGAATTGGCACCGTGCGGGCATAGTTCCAGGCGGCGACGGATGTGCCGACTGCGGAGGCCAGCCGGTTGGTGCCGATGATGGTAGGCACAGACAATTGGGGGTAAAGAATGAAAAACGTCGGCACTTGCACCAGACCGCCGCCACCGACGATACTATCGATGAACCCCGCCAGGAAGGCAAACAAACAGAGTAGGTAGAGCTCCATACGTGGTCACGAGGCAACACTCTTTGGGGAAGGAGCGTCGACTTCCGAAACGGACTTCTTTCCAACGTGCCGCGCGATCCAACCCGGCACGATGATCGCGCCCAGCAACAGGTATCCATAGTAAGCCATGCCGCGCCACAGTAGGGCTACCACCAGCCCAATGCCGCTCGGCACATAGTCGCTGGTGAAGTCCACGAGGGCCATCTCGGCCAGTCCCGCCCCGCCGGGAGTTGGGCTGAAGGCCATGATAATGAACATAGCCACCAATCGGGCGTATATAAAGGCCTGTGTCGCCCCATCGACCGGCGTGGAGGGTACGATAGCGATGATCAGGCAGTTGATCATGATAAACTTGCAGGTCCACGCGCCAATCGTGCCAACAATCACTTGGAGGTGATAACGCCAGCTTTGTTGCCGCATTTCCGCCGCTGCCATCTCAAATTCCTCGCCTATACGGTTGAGCCTGGCAGACATTTTTTTCAAAAACCGTCGCCGGGCTACCCAGCCAAGCACGCCTTTGGCATATTGGGGGCGGAAGAACAGGAAAAACATCAGCACGACCCAATACACCGCCATGATGGCGTAAGTTGTAAAGAAGGCCACGTTGGCCAGGTTGAGGTCATTGAAAGTCTTCATGCCGGGGTAAAGCATGGGCGGGCCATACAGGGCGAGCCAGAGGGGGAGCGTCAGCACAAAAAAGCCCGCATCGCAGACCATCGCGTAGAACACGGCGGCAGCGGTGCGCCCGGCGGGCAATTTTTCCTGGGTCATCACGAACATCATCACCACGGGGCCACCCTTGCTGGTGGGCGTGATCGCCGCGCTAAATTCCCACAACACGATGAGCTTCAGGCACTTGCGCCAAGAAAAAAAACCGCCGGTCAGTGCCCGCAGACGGTAGGCGTAGAACAGGTGCCGGACAAGGAGCAGACCGAGGGCCAGCCCGATCCAAGCAAAGGCCCTGAGCGTCCAGTCGATGGCGCGGAACTGCTGTACGTCGAATTGCCGATAGAATAGATAACCCACCGCCACGATACCCAGGATAATGGGTAAGATCATTCGTGAGGCCCGGAAAGAACGCAGCGTCTTTTGGTGATCTTCTTCGTCCAGTTCGACGTGGGTGGACACGGGTTGTTGCATGGCGATAATGGTGATTGGGCTTGCGGT
>JAYUXG010000211.1:0-4603 GCA_043753125.1 Saprospirales bacterium
CCCTTAGAACAAATTCCACGGTCGAATTCTTCAGGAATTCCTATGGGGCCGACTGTGTGGTCCTCTTGACTGATGGCGATTATGGACAGTTTTTGGGCCTTGCCGCTGGTCTGGGGGCTACTTGCACTACCGGTGCCGACAAGGCGTATTCCATTGTTAATGCCAATGGCTTATCGCGGATGACTTTCACTCATGAGCTGGCGCACCAATTTGGTTGCAAACATAGTTTGGGCAATAGTAATGGTGGTTGTGAACCCAATTACGAACGGCCATACTTTTTTAAAAGGGGTGCGAGATGGAAATATACCATCATGGAAGCGGGTGCAGGGAAGAAAAACCGGATTCCCCATTTTCCCAACCCGGACCCGGCGGCTACCTGGTACGGCTACCGTACTGGCAAAGACGCAGTACCAAGTTTAAATGCCCCGGAGACCAACAATGCCCGCCAACTGCGCGAGAAAGCCGCTGAGGTATCCAACTACCGCGATTTGGCCTCCACTTCCCTGGCCATTACCGGATTAAATTTTATTTGCAAAAATTCGCAAGTAACCAGTATTGGCACTTTCACTGCCAACATTTGCAATGCGCCGACGGCACCCTACACCTTGGACTGGCAGATCAGCCTGAACAACGGTACTGACTATGGGGCCGTCTTAAGCACCGCTACCACGCTGCAACTGGACTCCTATAACTATTCGGATTTTGACATCATCTATATCCGCCTGACCCTTACTGATGCCACCGGATTCCAAACCTTTGCCTATCATCCTATCGTGATCCATCCTTGTGGACGAGAAGGGCAGCATATATCGGCGGGCCTCGAAAAGAACGGGGTTTTGCAAGTGGCTCCAAACCCAACGCTGGGGCGAGTTATAGCCAGCCTGCTCCTGCCGGAGGCCTCGCCCACCACCATTACGCTGCTGGATGCTTTCGGGAGGAGAATCCGACTGCTGGAACAGCAGTCCTTAGAGGCCGGAGAGTCGAGTTTTGGTTGGGACCTGGGCGACCTGCCCGCCGGTATGTACCAGATACAAACGGCTACCAACCACTCCAAGACGGTACAAAAGGTAGCCGTTTTTCATTAAAAAAGTGTTCTTCGATTTTTGTCTGCCCCATGCGAAGATCGCATGGGGCAGACTATCATTATTTAAACAAAAACACTATGAAATCCATCATCCTTTTTTGTTGCCTGTGCTGCATACTCGCCTGTAAAAAAGACAACGGCAAGCGAGACTACTGGGGGGAGGTCTCTGTGTTGAAAAATGGAGCCTCTTGGAGTGGCGAGATTGTAGGTTTACAA
This sequence comes from Saprospirales bacterium, assembly GCA_043753125.1. Taxonomy (GTDB): domain Bacteria; phylum Bacteroidota; class Bacteroidia; order Chitinophagales; family Saprospiraceae; genus M3007. The sequence continues at coordinate 1,301 of JAYUXG010000211.1, forward strand.
CACGTTTTCTCATCTGAAAAAGTAGATATAACTATTGAAAATTTCACAGAAGGAGGTAGGCATTTAGATAATTTATTATTTTTCAAGGTTCCTAAAAAGTCTGGCAGATATAAATTGAGTTATTCCATTAATCAGCCACCCGATGATTCCTTAGTGGGTGCCCGATATTTTAATTCTTATGAGGATGTGCTGAATGATATCTATGATCTAACGGACAATGACTCCACCAGTTACCTGGAAATAACCGAATACAATGGCCGCAAAGACGAGTTTCGGGGCAAATTCCACCTGACCCTCTACCGCACCTTGGCGGGCAGCATCAATGAGCCGGATACGCTGATTTTTACGGAGGGTACTTTTCACACGCGGATAGATAATTAAACGAGGTGGGCCGATAAGTGCGGGTTGGCCCGCGCTTATCTCCGGGTTGTACATACCGCACGGCTTAGGCTATAATTCTTATCGTCGTGCTTGGTTTTTCCAAACCCACGCCTTACCTTTGCGCGCCCTTTGCGAAAAAGGGTCTTTTTTTCACCAGTTTTTTGATCTACTTTATATGTTCGCAATCGTTTCCATTGCCGGTCAACAATTCAAAGTTGAGGAAGGTCAGCAGATCTTCGTCCACCGGCTGGCAGCTCAGGAAGGAGACGCTGTCTCTTTCGACGCCGTGCATCTCATCGAGAATGACGGCAATTTCACTATTGGCGTCCCAAACATCGGCGGCGCGCTCATCAAGGCCAGTGTGTTGGGCCATGTGCAGGGCGACAAAGTAATCGTCTTCAAAAAGAAACGCCGCAAAGGCTATCGTAAGAAAAACGGCCACCGTCAGCAGTTTACCAAGCTTAAGATTGAGGGGATTACACTCTGAAATGAGGATTTGAAGATTTGAGTATTTGATCAAATCCTCGCCTCCTCGCCTCCTCGCCTCCTCAAATTTCCAATTCACATAACGATTCACGCATTCCTATATTTTTTGAATCATGGCACACAAAAAAGGTGCAGGTAGTACCGACAACGGCCGCGATAGCCATAGCAAACGGCTTGGCGTAAAAATGTTCGGCGGCGAACGCGCCATCGCTGGCAACATCTTGATCCGCCAACGCGGCACTAAGTACCACCCAGGCGAGAACGTCTATATGGGCCGCGACCATACGCTGCACGCCGGTATTGACGGTTTGGTGACGTTCAGGCGCACCAGGAAAGACCGCAATTACGTCAGTATCACCCCGTATGAGCTGGCTTCCAACGCCAATACTGCTGGCCAAGAACGGTTAGCGTTCCAGGAAACGGTTGCTCCCGTGGCTAAGTCACCCGCCCAACCGATTGAGGTGATGGAGGAATCCGCACCCGTCGCCGACGTGGAAGCATCGGCACCGATGGTCAATGACGACATCATTGCCGCTGCGCCCGAAGTAGAAGCACCCGTGATGGAAGAAGAAGCAACGTTTGTTGCCTCCGCACCCGAGGCGGAAGCAGCGGCACCGATAGTGGAAGAAGAAATAGTTGCGTCTTCCGATCCAGTGGTGGAAGAGAGGCAGGTGTCAGCGGCTCAACCCTCCCCGCAACCTGACGACCTGAAAATTGTGGAAGGCATCGGCCCGAAAATTGAACAATTGCTAAAAGACGGTGGCATCCATACCTGGACGGATCTGGCCGCCACACCGGTGGACCGCTTACACGAAATATTGGATGCTGCTGGCCAACGCTACCAGATCCACGACCCCAGCACTTGGCCCGCGCAATCGAAATTCGCAGCGGCAGGCCACTGGGAAGAACTCAAAGAATATCAGGAGATGCTGACGAGTGGTCGCGATTTGACCGAGTAAGCTGTTCCATCCTTGCCAAAGAAACACTTAATACCCTTGCCCCGGTTGTCACTAACCGGGGTTTTTTGTTGTGTTGGATTGAGCTTGTTGCTGTCCTGGGGTTGCCTACTTTTGGGCTTGAAACTGGCCACCTTAAATATGCAAACAGAAATAATTGACCGCCTGCACCAACTCGAGGAGAAATACGGGGCAATGGGCCAAGATATGAAGTCCTACCTCGATGGGCTTTTGTACGCTGACTACCTGACCTATTGGGATTATATCCACCTGGATACGCTGCTCAGTTTGCAAAATCCACGGACGCCCATCCCCGATGAGCGGATTTTCATCATGTACCACCAGATCACGGAGCTGTATTTCCGACTCACCCTGGATGCGATTGCGCAATTGGCGGCGGCTACGCCAAACCTTGGACTTTTTAAACGCCAGTTAACGAGAATCAATCGTTACTTTAAGCAACTCATTGATTCTTTTGATATTATGGTGGACGGCATGGACCGTGATGAGTTCCTGCGCTTCCGCATGAGCTTGCTCCCGGCGAGCGGTTTCCAGAGTGTACAGTACCGGATGATCGAAATAGCCAGCACGGATATGCAGCAACTGGTCCACGCCAGCAAGCGCGAACTCACCGCCGACGTGACGGACGTCAAGTTGCTTTGCTCGGTGCTGTACTGGCGTTCCGGGGCCACGGAGCTGGCTTCCGGAAAAAAGACGCTGACGCTGCGCCAATTTGAACAAAAATACGCCGCCGAACTGGTGCGCTTTGCCGAACAGTACCAAGGCAGCAACCTGCGTGTGCTCTATCACAAATTAACTCTGGAAGAACAACAGGATGCCGAACTGATCGAACTTCTCCGCGCACATGACCTCAACGCCAACGTGCGCTGGGCACTGTCGCATTATCGTTCGGCAGTGCGCTATCTGGATGCCAAACCCAAAGAAATAGCAGCCACCGGCGGCACGAATTGGCAGAAGTATTTGCCCCCCCGGTTCCAGCGCGTGATTTTTTTCCCAGAGCTGTGGGCCACCGACGAAATAGAGGATTGGGGAAAATTTCTGAGTAAATCTGCTGACAGTCAACCCGTTGGAGTAGAAACCTTGCACGCCTAACCGCCTATGGAAACCACTATCATTCGCCCACACGCAGAGATCGCTTACGCGCACGAACTCACTGCCCTGGCGGCGCACGACGACAAGCCACGCCCCACCAACTGGCGGCTTTCTCCCTGGGCGGTGGTAACCTACCTGCTGGGCGGACAGGCAGGGGATGTGACCATCGAACCAAAATATTACGGACAGCGGCGGCTCGTCGAAATCGCCGTGGCCACATTGGCCACCGACCGCGCTCTACTGCTCCTCGGCGTACCCGGCACAGCGAAGACTTGGGTGAGCGAACACTTGGCGGCCGCCATCAGCGGCGATAGCACGCTCATGGTGCAGGGCACGGCGGGCATGAACGAAGACACCCTGCGCTACG
>JAYUXG010000212.1:0-1782 GCA_043753125.1 Saprospirales bacterium
CGAAATGAACAAAGCGCATCTCAATAGATAACCCACTCGTCAAACCTGCATACGCATCTTTCATTTTAATCAAATGTGTGCTGTTGCGGTCTAAAAAAACACTCACTTTCTTGTAGCCACCAGTTGCAAAATGAGTTGCTAAGTCGGCCATATACGCGGCCACCGATTCCGCATTGGCTGGGGACACTGCCGAAAAAAAACATTCAGCAGTGGGTAACTCAATGGCTAAGAAGCCATTGAGCCGTTCGCTTTTTTTTCGTTCGTTACATGGACAGGCCGCGTGTTGCGCTCGGCCCACCCATAATACGAAGTGGGCTTTTCACAGACCGAAAACTCGTCAAAGACCACTACCGCATGAGTCTCATCGGCTTCCAGCAGCGCATCTTTGAGACAGTCCAAAAAGACTTGTTGTTTAATCGGATCGGCATTGCCATAGTCAGCATGGGCTTTTTGGTGGGATAAATTGAGTCGCGCCAAGAGGTCATAAATGCCTGAATGATAATCCACGGAATAGGTTTGTTTGAGGTACTGCCTCATCAGCATACCCGTCCAGATATTACCCTTCAGACCGTGATCAGTAGGGCGGCTATGGAGTAACTGGTGTTTAAAGTCCACTTCTTGGGCGGTCGTCAGCGAGCCGGTGCGCTCACTAACTTGGGGTACACACAAGGCTGGCAAGCCACCTTGGTTATAGATATTGAGGTAAGCCCGAACGGTAGCCTTGTGCAGGCCATGTTGGCTCGCTACCGCTTGGACTGAATGCGTCTGGTGGTAGGTCTGGACAACGCGCAATTTGCGCCGAATGTACTCTTGAGGGTTTCGATGCATGGCGCGTTTCCACTGCGCCAGATCAAATCCCTGCTTGTCGAAGGTAGGCTGTAAGGAGTTCATTATCAAAACTAATCATTTTCACCCAAAAGGGAATAACTGATGCGAAATGCGCGGATCAGCCGGATTACGCTCATACCCATAACTGATAGACTCGGCGGGGACGATCTGAAAAACGGCGTGTTGGTTGGTAGCCTGTGGCTGTAGGCAACGAATTTGGTAGGTGCTGCTTTGAGCCGAAAAGGGAAACGCCTGGTTTGGGTTCTTGTCGTTTGCATACACCTCCTGCCGAAGGGGTAAACTTTTATAAGCGCGAAGTGCTTCTACAGCTTCCTCAGCCGATAAATTGGAGGGCAACGGCGGCTCCGTCAACGTGTGTTCGATCAGCAGTGGATTTTGAAAGTACTCCGTCTCGAATTGGTGTAATAAACGACTACGATCAAAAAACGCTCCGGTATGAAACCACGAAACCGAACGAACGGGCGGCTGATGAAGAGCTTCTTCCACCACGTTTTGTGCATCGTTAAGGCGGAAATGGGCAAAATCTTCCGTATCGGTCTGCTCAACACACCCAAAGCCGCGAAATTCCCGGTCGAGTGAGTCGAAATAGCCGTGCCGGTAGCGATATGAATTAACGAAAACGGTTTCGCGGATGCTGTCTTCGGTTCGCACCGAGGCCAGACATTGAACCGGAAAAGGCAAACGAGTGCCCCAGGGGATGCCGGCCAGTTTGTCGGCCAGATAAAATTGTGTCGAAGGCCGGAACGTAAAGGAGACCGTTTTGCCACAGTTATTTTCGTAGCCGATGAGCAGGTGTGGTTTTTGACTATTCATCAAATCCACAAACCGCATAGGGGCATGAGCATTTTGGGGCAACGGCGACGACCACACCAAACACGCCGTTCCTGTACCAAGCAAATCCAGCACATCAACCTGATTGGGAACTCCGGCAGG
>JAYUXG010000213.1:0-11054 GCA_043753125.1 Saprospirales bacterium
CAGTTCACAGCGTACATGGCTTTGGTAAATTTATCTGACGTGGCGGGGGCATACATTTCAGGGCAGGCGCAGATGTTGTTTTCGGCACCACAGATTGGCTTCGTGTGCGGGCTACTGGTGTTGGGGGCCTTGTTAGTGACCCTGCGGACCATACGGCAGTCCGCTGCCCTCGAAGAGAAAATATAGTGTGAGGGCCAAAATTTGGGCCTTTTCACTCTGGCCGGGCTTATGAAGCCGCTTGTTAGAGTGTACAAACCAAAAAACCGTTTCCCCCATCGGATGGGAGAGACGGTCTCAAAATCTTGCCATTTCCAGGGGCGTAAATTTTTAACTGTTTGATCGGAGGGTTAAATCTTTTCCAGTTTCCACAGTTGGCCACTTACGTTCTGGCATTTGTCCATAAATGCAGCACCGCCTTTTACTGTTGAGCCGACCTGATTGCCTTCCAGACATTCGCCATCACCGCGAAACATGGTCTTCAGGCGATAGTACTGGCCTTCTGGAACCAGTTTCCACAGTTGGCCGCTTACGTTCTGACATTTGTCCATGAAAGCAGCCCCGCCTTTTACCGTTGATCCGGCCTGATTGCCTTTCAGGCATTCGCCATTGCCGCGAAACTTGGTCTTCAGCTGGTAGTAGCCGTTACCCGCCGGTTCGAAGCGCCACATTTGGCCGGTTACATTCTGGCGTTTGTCCATAAAAGCAGCCTCACCCTTGGTGGCTGATCCGGCCTGATTGCCTTCCAAGCATTCGCCATCGCCGCGAAATTGGCGTCGTCTGGCAGGTGCTGGTAATTATCCAGAGGCTCCAGGTGTTTTTTTTGTGATCGGGTAGTCATAAGTGCCAGACGTTTGGCAATTTCGATAAGATAAGTAGCTGGGGCATACCCCTGGAATAGGTAGGCCCCTTCTTGAATCTTTTGAAGAAAAATCATGGTACTCCTGTTCAGGATATCCTCCGCGTCATTGCCAGACAGGCCATAACCCGACACTATTCGTCGCACCGCCGTAATGGTTTTGGTCTGTAGACATAATATGGCATCATTCTCTGTATTTTGCAAACCCAAAAACAATGTTTCATGGCTGTCAAACTTTTTGCATGGTTTTTTGGGAGAAATCCATTCAAGAATGTTCATCAGGCCTTCATTTATGTAAAGTGATCGCTAAAAGTAAGTGCCAACATTAATTTTTAGTACAAAAACATTCGTAGAATCAAGATTAAACTTCATAAATCCGCTACCAAAAAAAATTAGCCGCCCCAAAAATCTGGAGCGGCTAATTTTTTAGCAAAAACCATAAATGCCACCTCAAAGGTGCAAACGCTCCTTTTTGCCCAATAATTCATTCTTTGTCTCCACCCGGTCCGGGTCTGGCACACAACAGTCCACTGGACAGACGGCGGCGCACTGCGGCTCCTCGTGGAACCCTACGCACTCGGTACACTTATCCGGTACGATGTAATAATATTCGTTGGAGCCGGGCATATTTTTGTCGGCAGCATCTACGACGGCACCGTCTTCCAGGCGATAACCGCCCGTTACGGTATTGCCATCAGCAATAGCCCACTCTACCCCACCCTCATAGATCGCATTGTTCGGGCATTCCGGTTCGCAGGCACCGCAGTTGATGCACTCATCGGTAATCATAATCGCCATGGCGTGGTCAATTTTTTGTTACAAGCCGCAAAAGTAAGAGTTTTTACCGGACTGCTGGACATTTTGACGTTGTATAATTAGACTATTCGACACAAGAATCTGAAAATCAAGCCTTTGCACCGTCAAATCTAATATCCAAACATCCAATGTCCAATCGTCCAAACTTCCTATTGCATGGCCCGCACAAACGCCTCCATGTTGTTTTCGCTCTCCAATCTCTTTTCCAGTGCCACCGCGTCGGAGCGGGAAGGAAATTTGCCCGCACTGACCGAATAGAAAGTGGAGTTGGGAAACCGGATTACTTCGACATCCGTGTAACCGGCGGCGGTTAGCTCGCTCAATCGGTTCTGGGCGCGGTTCTCCATCAGGAACGAACCGGCTATTACGTAGTAGGCATTGCGCTCGCCACTGTTTACGGCTACGGGAACAGGACTGCCAGGCGTCAGCGGCTCGACTTTTACGGGCGCATTTTGCGGTGCAGGATCGCCGCCGCCAGTAATCTGTCCGTCCACATAAACCACAGAAGCCGCCTGGAAACCGGAGATCATACGCATTTCGGTCCGTCGGTTGCGGGCGTGCTGTTGCTCGGTGCAGCTCGCGCCGTCGATGCACGTGTTGCGCGGTTCGCTCTCGCCATAGCCCACCGGGCGCAGTCGGCCGATATCAATGCCTTGTCCAGTGAGGTACTCGATCACCCCGTTGGCACGGCGTTGACTGAGGTCTTGGTTGTAGTAGGCACTTCCCCGGCAGTCCGTATGGCTGGCCAGCTCGATGGTCATCGTTGGTTGTTGGCGCATCAGGGCCACTACCAAGTTCAGGTCTTGCCGGGCATCGGGGCGGAGGGTAGCATCATTGAAATTATAGTAGATGTTGGGTAGTTCAATTTTCGAGCCGGGCATAACCGGTGCCACCGAAAAGTTTTGGGTTCTGATTGGCCCATTGGCCACCCAGTCCTGCGTGTCTATTTCGCTGCTACCTACCAAGCGGCCACCCTGCAATATCTCCACCTTATACTTGGTGTTTGGGTCAAGGTAGTGATCCACCAGCCCATTTTCGTCAGCATAGACGGTGTCGCGCTGGCCAGTGGTTTGATTGGTGATTACAACGGCCGCTCCAGCCATCGGCGTGTTGGTCATGTAGTTGAACAACGAGGCGTTCCAGTGAGCCTTGCCAGCCATGTCGGTCTGCTCCAGTTGCACAGCTACCTCATTACCCGGCTTGGTAATGGGCACGCGCAGCTGTTTGGTCTGGTAACCCGTCTTGGCCACGTTGATCACGTAGGTACCCGGCACCACCTCCCCAGCAAAACGGCCCTGCTGGTCGGTGCTGCCGCTGAGGCCGCTGTTGGCCGGCATAGCCTTCATCACGTCCTGGCCATCCACGTTTTGCACGGTGATGAGGTTGCCAGCATCATCCCGGCCGATCACATTTTCGCCAGCGGCGTTGGTTATTTTCACATCGGCACCAGCGATGGGTTGGCCAGTACGCTTGTCCGTGGCCAGTATTTTCAAATCCACGGGCTGGGCGGGCGGGTTGTTTTGAAACAAGAAATCGTCCAACGTACCGTTTTCCGTGTGAAAATTGAATATTTCATCCCCGCCAGCCCCACCGGCCCCATTGGAAGAAAAGTAACCATTGAGCTTGTTGAGATCAACGATGAGGCCGAAATCGTCGCTGGCGGTGTTGAACGACGGACCCAGATTTACCGGCTTCGTCCAGCCGCTGCCATCGGGCAGCACATAGTACATATCGAGGCCACCCTTGTTGCCCTCTAATCCAGTGGAGGCGTAGTAGAGCGTATTATCGGCGTGGATGAAGGGAAACACCTCGTTGCCAGCCGTATTCACCGCATCACCGAGGTTCACTGGTTCGCTCCATGATTCGCTCACCCGATAGGAAACATACAGGTCCATACCTCCTTTGCCGCCGGGACGGTTGGAGGCAAAAAACAACTTGTCTCCGTCAATGCTAATCACTGGGTGACAATCGTCGAACTCGCCATTGTTGAATGGCAAAGGCTCGGGTACCGCCCAAGTGGTGCCGTTCTTTTTAGAGGAATAAATGCGCATTTTCTGGCGGCCATCCGCTGCCAGGATGGGTTTTCCATTCAGCTCCGAGTTGCGAGAAAAATAGACGGTTTCTGCCTTGCTGTCAAAGCAAACCGGCCCCTCGTGGTAGACCGACGAAAGTTCTTTGGCAAATGGCTCCGGTGTGAACAGGGCACCCTCGGCATCGCGGCGCGAACGCAGGATGGACATAGCGGGCAATTTTAACGCCGGGTCAGTCTCTTTTTTCAGTCCGGCCGTGTTGGTCGAGATAAAGACAATACCGTCTTCGTAGAAAGTGGGGCTGAACTCCAACCCTTTGGTATTTACCCCGGCCTCGTTTTTTATTTGAATCGTCACTGGCGCGATGGTTTGGGCAAGAAGGAGACCAGTCCATCCGGCCAGGGCGAGGGTTAGGATATGATTACGAATATGCATGATTTAGATGGATAATTAGAGGAGATAAAGCGTATTAGAAAAACCGAGGATTGGACAAGTTCTTTTTGCCGCTCGGTTTCTTCAAATCCGCCAACAGCATGATCTCAAAGGAACCGGCGGTGTAATCGCGAATCTGGGACAGCGTAAAATCGTATGCCGCGCCAACGCCTACCAGCGGGGTGGCCTGCCAAAACACCAACAGGTCCACGGAGTCGCCGCCGCCGTCGCCGCCTAAGCGGTACGAAATGCCCGCCGTCACCTTTTGCCGGATATTCAAATTTAAGTTCAGATCAGCATTGATGGGGGCATTTTGCACATACTTCACCAACACATTGGGCATCAGGCTAATATCGTTGCTGATCGGAAAATTGGCGCCTACCATGCCGTAGGTATGCCGGTATTCTTTGGCGGTTCGGTCGGCATCAGGATTCTCAAAACCGATACCGTTGGAGTAGATGCGCGGGACGGAAAGACCTACATAAAACCGTTCGGCGAAGGTAGCGTACACCCCAGCCCCTACGTTGCCATAGATGTCGTTAATCTTCCCCTCGTCCAACAAGGATTGATCTCCCAATTGGCCGGGCTGCGCCTTGGCAAAGTCAATCCCCAGGGATCGCAGCGATCCCTGGATACCAATGCGCAGGGATACCTCATCTTGCGAAATAAGGTCGTAAGAGTAGGCCAGAGAGGCAAAGAAATCGCGGTTGAAACCAATTTTCCGCTGGTTCAGGGTCACGCCCACGCCCACGCGTTTGGAAAGGAACGGGGAATGGAAGCTGGCCAGGAACGACTTAGGCGCACCATCGAAGCCGGCCCATTGATCGCGGTAAATCGCCGTTATTGATGGCACCCCCCGGGAACCAGCGTAGGCCGGGTTGATGTACAGCTTATGGTGCATAAACTGGGTGTAATGGTGTTCTTGTTGGGCGTTCAGCCGTAGGCCAATGGCGGCCAAGACAAGGAGAAATATAATTTTTTTCATTGGAAGTATTTTTTTGAAAAGGCCAACAAGGGTTGATAAGGTTAATTTAAAGTATTGATTATTGGCTATTCATCTTTAATAAACCATTATCAATCTTCTTAACAAACCTCCACCAACAGTTACCGATAGAGTTCAACAAAACCTTTGAGCACCGACTCGTTCGGCCCGGCCCGGAACACGTAGTAGTACACACCATCCGGTAGGTCCTTGCCTGGCTCCCCATTAAGGGTACCGCGCCAGGCTTTCGTCTCGTCGTTGTCATAGGGTGCGGCTTCGTACACTTTGCTGCCCCATTGGTTGTAGATCACGATAGAGTTCTCCGGGAAGGCACCGCCATCCAGGCATTCGATGGCCAACCAGTCGTTTACATCGTCGCCATTGGGGGTGAAAATGTTCGGAATGAACGTACAGTCACTCTCTTTGATGGTGATGGTTACGGTAGCCATGTCGCAGTACTGGTCGTCCGGGCAAGCCCTGGAACAGATCTGGTAGATAAAAGACGCTTGCCCGGGTTCCGCACCAGCAGTATAGGAGAATCTGCCATTATCCAAGTAGGTTAGGCCATCCAGTTGGCTCAATTGGGCTATCTGGATGTCGCCGGGAATGAACAGCGTATCGTTCAGCAGTACATCGAAAGTATCGGTTATCAACGGATTGATCTCAAACATCAGGTCTTCGCGAGCATCCGGCTTAGTAACCATCAGCACTTCGGCAAAGCCCGGCGGAGTGGTGCAACCATTCAGGCTGCCCACCACCGAATAGGTGCCGGTATTGCCTTGATCGAGGCTGACCAGGGTAATGACCGGGCTGTTGGGGTAACTCTGTTGCGGACCGGTCCACGTGTAGGTCGCACCGGGGATGTTGGTGACCGTAAGCGTCACCTCTTGGCCGGGACAACCAGGATTGGCACTCACCACGGGAACAAGTGGTTCCAGGGCTTGCACGATGATGTTGAACGAACAAGTGCTGACGTTTTCCGAAAGATCGGACGCCTGGAAGATCAGGGTTGTGCCGCCCGCCGGAAATACGCCGCCGCTGGACAGTCCCGACACCTGCATTACCAACGCGCTGCCGCAGTTATCCATCGCCGTAGGGCTATCGAACGTCAAAACTGCCCCCATACAAGCGTTAGCAGTATCGGCACTGATCAAAAAGTTAGTTGAGTTGGTAATAATACCGCCGGTCACACTGACGATGATGTCCGCCGTCGGGCAGACCATCAGCGGCGGCACGGTCTCCCGGACTACAATCTTGAACGTTGCCGTCGTTTCCACGCCAAACACATTGGTTGCCGTATAGGTCACCACCGTAGTCCCCACTGGGAACGTGGCACCAGGCTCGAAGTTGGAAGTAATCTCGGGCAGGGTGCAAAAACCCTCCACGGTGGGCGGATTCCAGCTGGCCACGCCAGTGCAACCCGACGTAGCAACCACCATAGAGTCGGGTACCATCACAAATTGCGGGATCACCGTGGAATTGACTGTCACCTGGAAAGTGCAGGAGTCGCGATTGGCACTGGCGTCCCTGACCTCAATGGCCACCGTCGTGATGCCGATGGAAAAACTGTCAGTGGGCATTTTGGAAGTGGAATATTCGAGGAGACCGGCAGGCGTACAATTATCCGTGGCCGACGGCACCGCCCAGGTGTATACTGCCCCGCAGGGGTCGGTGGTGTTGATGACCGTATCCTGTGGGCAGGGGCCAAACATGGGGGCTACTTGGTCCACCACGGTTACGCTGAAAGTGCAGGTAGCCGTGTTTTGAGTCTGGTCCGTAGCAGTGTAAGTCACAATGGTAATCCCAGTCGAAAACAACTGGCTGGCCTGTGCTGGTTCGAGCGTGGGCTGGCTACAGTTGTCGGTAGCCGTCGGGGCCATCCAGGCAATAGTCGTATCGCATTGATCTATTGGCAATTGCACCAATATGTCTGTTGGGCAAGCCGTCAGCACAGGCGGTTGATTTTCCTGTACGATGATGGAAAAACTACAGGTTGCCTCGTTCCCGGAATTGTCCGTTGCCGTGTAGGTCACGACGGTTGTACCAGCGGAGAAGGTTTGGCCGGACAGGTAATCGGACACTGGCATAATCTGGCTGGCGTCGCAATTATCGGAAACCTGCGGACTTGCCCAGGTAGCCTGTGCGTTGCACGAATCCGGCAGCACAGATACGACGACATCGGCCGGGCAGGTGAACACGGGTGGCCCGGCATCCGGCACAATAATGTCGAAAGAGCAGGTAGCGGTGTTATTAGAATCATCGATGGCCAGGAAGGTAACTGTGGTGGTACCCGCTGCGAACGAATCGCCGGATTGAAAGTCGCCACTCAAGCCCGCCTCCTGGTCACAGTTATCGGTTACTACAGCCATCAGAAAATCCACGACTGCCTGACAATTCGATACGCTATCCAAAGGGACGAGCACATTGGCCGGGCATTGCAGTACCGGGTGCGTGGTATCGGCAACGGTTACGGTAAAGGAACAAGTGATGATGAGTCCACTGATCGTGTCTTCTACTGTATAAAGCACCGTCACCGGCAGGCCCGCCGGGAAAGTGTCTCCAGAAGTATAAGTGCTGCTCTGCTGAATATTTGTAAAGTCACAAACCCCAGTCACCACCGGACCTCCCCAGATGGCCACCGCCGAACAAGCCGTGGTGCTGACGTTGGCCATAATGTTGGATGGGCAGGAGATGGACGGTACATTGTCAGCGATGATGGATACGGTGAAGGAACACAGCGAAGAATTGCCCACTACGTCCGTGGCGGTGAAAATCACCGTAGTGCTGCCCGCCCCGAACAAGCTGTCGTTCTGATTGGTCAAAACACTGGACACGCCACTGCAAGCATCCTCCACATCCGCCTGAAAGGTCAGGGCCACCTCACAGATTCCGCTGGGCGGCGTAATAGTCGTATCGGCAGGGCAAAAGGTAAACACTGGCCCAACCACATCCACGGTACTGCTCACGGAGCCGTGCAGCGTGTCGATTGGCACAGAGACGTACGCACTGTTCACGGCATCCATGGGGCCGTCGAATTGCACCATAGCCGGGGGATCGGCATTTAAAACATTGAAAACCAAAGTAAAAAAGGTGCCGCCGTCAGGGATGTTGGGCCAGTCGCCGCTGGCGGAGCCGCCAAGGAAACGCAAGGTGCCCGCAGCGACGTCTTGATAGTTCTGAAAATTACCGGGGCTTATGTCCAGCCCCGGATATACGTTGGTCACTTCCCCCACCATTTGCAACTGCGAAGGATCCCATTGGATGACGAATTGCAAGCCCAGGATGTCGGCAAAATCCGCCACCGTGAAATCCATCGTAATCTGCTGGGCCGTGCTCTGGCAATTGGCGGCCACATCTTCCAGCATCAACTTCGCCGAAGTACCCGCATCTACGTTGATGGTGAAGGAGCAAGTGGCGGCATTACCAGAGTCGTCGGTGCCGGTGTAGGTCACGATCGTGTTGCCGGCATTGTAAGTGCCATTGGCATTGCCCACCCCGGAGCCGGGCGTAGTACCGGTGCGCTGGTAGGTCAGGCTATCGGCTACGCCGCAATTGTCGGTAAAAGTGATCGGGGTGGTGTCCACAATGTCGGCGGTCAGGATGCCGGGTTGGGTCTGCAGCAAGATGTTGCCGGGGCAAATCAGGATTGGCGGCACATTATCGGTCACCATTACCTGGCCAGGTACGTAAAAAGTGGAGATTTCCTCGGGCGGGTTGGTAGCACTGGTGAAGGCCTCCCGCGAAGTTGGTTCATCACCAAACTGCACAGGGGCAACGCCACTGCTGAGGGCGGTGTAATAGATGCGGAACAACAAGGCACCGTCGGCCACCGTAGTGCCGGCAAGCACATTGGTTGTCCAGCTGAACGACAGCAAGCCATTAGATGTAAATGCGGTGCCAAAATTGATGTTGGACAACACCAATGCGGAGCCGACAATACTTACCGAGTCAAAATGCAGGCGGGTGCTGTCCCAATTTACCGAAAACTGTAACGACCCCAGCGAATCGAAATTAAAAGTCGTCACGTCCAGGGCGATTGATTGGCCGCACAAAGCGGGGGCATTTTCCAGCAGGATGGTCAGGGTGTCGCTGGAAATGGCCGGCTCCAAATTAAGCGTAAAGGAACACGTAGCCGTGTTACCCCCCACATCGGTAGCCGTGTAGGTCACTGTGGAGAGGCCAAAGCCAAATATTGCACCACTGGCATCGGGATCAACCGGAAAACTGGCGGTGGTCGCCCCAGTGGACATCCAGCCCACGCTTTGCAGGGTACAGTTGTCGGCTACACTGATCGGCGAAATACCGTTGATGGGCGACTGTCCACTGACCTGTTGGGTCATGTTGAGCGGACAAGTAATGGTTGGCAACAAGGTGTCTACGGGCAGCACACCGCCCGATTGGCTTTTCCAGGGCAAGTCTTCCCCCAGTGGGTCGGTCACTTCGATGCCGACTGGCGTAGTGACGAATTGCACTGGTGTGTATGGTCCGCCCAAGCGGCGAAAGACCACGTAAAAAACTACTGTGCCATCGGCTACGGTTATACCGCCCACCCGGTTCCAGGCAAACGTGAGCTTCCCGGCGTTGATGAACGAGATCGTGTCAAAACTGGGGTTGGCACCGTTCCCGAAAAATGGATTGGGAACACTGCCCTTGGCCACGCTTTGGTAGTCGAGGTTCGTCGCATTCCAGGACAAAGTGAACTGAAAAGAGCCAACGTTGGTAAAATTGCTTACCCGCACCGGCACCCAGAACGTATCGGTCTGCGTGCAGGGGAGAGTAATGGTATCGGTTTTTAAGATGACCGCCTGTGCTTGTGCGCCGCTTGGGGCAGCCAACCCGGCCAACAGGAGGAGGATTAGAATATTCTTCATGGTTTGAATTTCAAGCAATGAGGGAAATGTACAAATGGTAAATGGGCAACAAAAAGCAATAAGGACAACAGGCAATTGGCAATAAGCAATTGGCAATAAGCAATGAGCAACCTGAATTGCCTTTTTGCTTATTGCCTCTTGCCTGTTGCTGCTCTACTTCAACAAGATCATCTTCTTACGGTCGCTGTGCAGGGGCGTTTCCAACTCGTACCAGTACACCCCGGCGGCACCGAGTTCATCGGGACGGAAGTTCAGTTCATTATAGCCTTTCTCAAAATCGCCCACCACGGTTTTCACCAAGCGGCCACTGGCGTTGAACACGCGGAGCGTGGCACGGCTGGTCGTCGGTAAGCGGAACCCAATGGTGGTCATGCTTTGGAAAGGGTTGGGCTGGTTTTGGTATAGAGCGAAATCCTGTTCGTCCGGGTTGTTTGTCGGTAGAGCGAAGTCAAAGTCGATCTTCATCGGCTTGCCATCGTGGTCGTAGCCCTCGGCTATAGTCACCGACGACCCGGGGTGCAGTACTTCGCGCAACGACTGACCAGCCTGTAAGGTCCGGAAACTCAGCGTAAACAGCACTTCGTCATCGCGGAAACTTACTGGCTTGCGGCTCACCCACACCGTTGTCAGGCTGCCATCGGACAAGTGGACGGTGCCGAAATGGTCTTCCGTAAGTTGCAGCACACCCTGGCCAATATTTTCGAGCGCAAAGACCGCCGGATCAAACTCAATCGTCATTTGGTAAGCCTGGCGATCGGTAAAGTCGCTGGCCTTGAACGGCACGGTGATTACCTCCCCAGCGCGGAAAGCGCGGTCGTCCAGGCGGAAACGGAAGGTCTCCTCACTGCGGTCATCGCTTTCGCTGGTGGTAAACTCTGGCACCACGTTGCCATTCACGTCGCCCATACGCACGGCCACAAAGTCATCATCGAGGAAGTCCATCGTCGCCGGGGTGTGGCTGATCGTGGTCGGGAACGGTACGCTCAGCGGATTGGGCGTCGGGAACACGTACGATTTCGGAATAAACTTCCAGTCTGGCGAATTTTGAATATGCTGATCGGTACCCA